>NZ_JBFSVK010000002.1:218962-415166 GCF_041467855.1 Vibrio sp. 10N.247.311.51
CACACCCTGGAGGGGTTCCCGAGTGGCCAAAGGGAGCAGACTGTAAATCTGCCGGCACTGCCTTCGATGGTTCGAATCCGTCTCCCTCCACCATATTCTTCTTACCTCTTTTTAGAGTTAAGAGAACAACCTGATTGATGGGCTTATGGGAAAACATCAATTTAGGCTTACTTTGTGAAGAGTAAGACACACCCTGGAGGGGTTCCCGAGTGGCCAAAGGGAGCAGACTGTAAATCTGCCGGCACTGCCTTCGATGGTTCGAATCCGTCTCCCTCCACCATATTATCCTTAATTGGAAAATCGAAAAGCCAACTCATTGAGTTGGCTTTTTTCGTTTCTGAGCTTTATCTCTTGCTAAACGTATCTTCTAAAACAACCCTCAACTTCCTAAACACTAACCCGCTACTACAAATAACTAATCGAGCTAAATCATTCAAACATCAGTGGTCCCATACTTCAGCATGACGTTCACAAACCAGATAAGCAGCGCAGCCTAAACAATTGGTCGATACATGTTCTTCGCATTCATTCGCCATTCTCTGTTTCTGCTGCAAAGTAATCTCAGGCTCCAATACGGGTTCAAAAAACTTTGTCATTACTCCTCACATCCAAATAGAATCAATTAGTTAGCTCTAGGCTAATCCAACCTTTGAGTAAGATACATCTCTTAGTATTTGTCGTGATGACACACTTCCGCTACTCATGTTCTTTATCGATTCCGCACGTTTCGTCATGTTGACATTGTTCCTTGAATCTAAACCCCTTCCCCCCCACCCAAAAAAGCTCAAAACCAATTTCCATGCAGCGACTTATCGATACATATCATTAAACGCAAAAAAGCCCCTGCTGATTTCTCAGCAGGGGCTTTCTATTATTTGGTGTCATTCCGAATAACTACATCCTATTGATGTTGAGTTAAATCCTGGAATTAACCTTGAATACCAACAATTAACCAAGGTGCATTGTTAGTTGTTAGGTCACGCTCTAAGTGCCAGATATCAGTGATATCTTCTTCAACGCCATCCGCTGTGTCACGGTAACGACCGCTAAACTGAAGGCTTAGCTGTGCTTTGCTACCATCGTGGTCTGCGCGAACGATTTCAGCATCAACGTACATTACGTCAGTGTGCTGATCACCGTCTAGCTTATTACGCTCAGCTTTTAGGTCTTCAAATAGGCTTGGAGATACGTATTCTTCAATTGTGTTTAGTTCGTTGTGATTCCATGCACCTTGCAGTGTACGGTAGTGCTCACGAGAACCATTGATGAATGCCGCTTGATCAAAGCCCGGTGGGTAGTTATGTGGAACATCGCTTTGTGCACCAAAACCGAAACCACCAGCAGCGCCTTGTGATTGAGGTTGTGTTTGCTCGAAGTTATGAACATTTGGTTGTTGCTTAGGTTGTTCAAATTTGTTCTGACCCATGCCGCCGAATGCTGGCTGTTGGCCACGTGCATTCTGCTGATTCATTGAGCCCTGCTTCGCGCCCAACATTCCACGTAGGAATTTAAACGCTAGGAAAGCAATCAGACCCATGATCAGAATATCCATGAACTGGATACCTTCAAATGCACCACCAAAGAATGCAGCTAAAAGACCACCAGCAAGTAAGCCACCTAGCAGACCGCCCATAAGGCCTTTCTTGCTAGAGTTAGCTGCTGTGTTCTTACCTGTTTGATCTTGACGGATCGAATTCGTGTTTTGTTGTTTTGGTGCTGGAGCCGTTTTAAAGCTTTTGCCAAATGACTTACCACCACCAAACTTTTTCGCTTCCGCGATTGGCGTCACCGCGACTGTTACCAACAGGATCGCGACTAGTGAGAAAAATCGTTTCATTATTATCCTTTATAATAGGGTTCTTTATCTTTCGACACCTTAATCATACTCGTTAACAAAGAACAATGAAATATTCACCGTGTTTACACATGTATCATAATATTGCGGCTATTAATTGATTACTAAACTAGCGAAGGGATTGACGGCACTCAGGGGCAGCATTAAAATATTGAACGATGTTCATTTAATAGAAAGTACCCATGGCAAGACGAAACGATCATACTCGCGAACAATTAGTGCAATTAACCTTAAAAACGGTAACCGACTTCTTAGAAGAGCACTCTTATCACGAGCTAAGTCTACGTAAAATCGCCAATATGATTGGTTACGTTCCAAGTACCTTAGTGAATGTATTTGGTAACTACAACCTACTGCTTTTGCATGTGGTCGCTCAAACATTAGATGAACTGGCGTCAGAATCTGCTGCAGCTGTTGAACAATCGAGCAACCCTCAACAAGCTCTATTCAACCTTGCCTACTGCTATCACGATTTTGCACAGAGACACCCTCACCGTTGGCAGCTTATCTTTGAGCACAACATGAACGGTGAAAACCTTCCTGAATGGCAATCGAATCGCATCGATAGAATGACAGGCATGCTAGAACAGTTGCTGGTAGCGATCGCTCCTGAACATACGAAAAGCGAAGTCGTTAAAGCCAGCCGTGTATTATGGTCTGGAGTACACGGAATTACTCTACTTAGCGTTGATGATAAATTTTTCGCCTCTGAGCCTATTGATGGTAAAGAGCTGATCAATAACCTAGTCTCAAACTACTTAACCAACTGGTAATCATCCAAGGAAAGACAATGAACAACAGCAGCCAATCTTCGCTGTTAACGCAAAAAAGGTTCCTACCCTACTTTATTACCCAATTTCTAGGAGCCTTTAACGACAACATATTCAAAAATGTCCTGTTACTGTTTGTTGCTTTCGCAAGCGTAGACACGCTGCCTATTTCCAGCAATCTATTCATTAATTTGGCCGCTGGCCTTTTTATTCTGCCCTTCTTCCTATTCTCAGCTTTAGCCGGTGTACTGGCTGACAAATACGAAAAATCGTGGTTTATCCGTAAAGTTAAGCTCCTCGAAGTAGTGATCATGTCACTGGGTGCGGTCGGTTTTATCTACGAAAGCTACGGCATATTACTGCTGCTTCTGTTCCTTATGGGAACGCAGAGTGCTTTCTTTGGCCCGGTGAAATACGCCCTGCTTCCACAACAGTTAGAAACAAAAGAACTGGTATCTGGTAATGCTCTTGTTGAGACAGGTACATTCTTAGCGATCCTGATTGGTACTCTAGGCGCAGGCATCATTGCATCTGAAGAAGGCGCGAAGCTCATCGCTGCGGTGTGTATTGTTTCGTTCGCCGTGCTTGGCTATGTATCGAGCTGCTTTATCCCACATGCGCCAAGTAATGCACCAGACCTTAAAGTAAAGTGGCAACCTGTAAAACTGACCCGCGCCACACTGGCGATTGCCAAAAAAGATCGCCCGACCTTTCAAGCTCTGATGTCTATCAGTTGGTTCTGGTTCCTTGGTGCGGCTTACCTAACTCAGTTTCCCAACTTCACTAAACTGCATCTAAACGGCACTGAAAGCTCGGTCGCCTTTTTACTGGCACTGTTCTCGGTAGGCATAGCAATCGGCTCTTTGGCTTGCGATAAGTTATCGAATCACCGCATTGAAATCGGCATCGTGCCAATGGGCAGCTTAGGTATCTCGATCTTCGGTCTTTTGATGGCGATATCCATCCCGGAGTCTTTGCCTGACTTTAGCTCTTTCCATCAATTCGTCACCTACTCAGAGCTGTGGCCACTGTTTGCTTACCTTCTTCTATTGGGTATCTCTGGCGGTATCTTTATCGTTCCTCTGTATTCACTGATGCAGTTACGTGCCAAGCCAGATGAACGTGCCCAAGTGATTGCCGGGCTCAATATTTATAACTCACTGTTCATGGTGGGAAGTGCGGTATTAGGTATTGTTTGCCTTAGTGTTCTAGAGCTTTCAATTCCACAGCTATTTATCTTGCTCGCGGTGGGCAACACTTTGGTGATGCTGTACCTGTTTTATCAGGTGCCTATCTACGCTTTTCGCTTCTTTACGTGGGTGGTCACTCACACCATGTACCGAGTTAAACATAAGAACTTACATCACCTGCCAGAAAAGGGCGGTGCGTTGATTGTCTGCAACCATGTGAGTTATATGGATGCACTGCTGCTGAGTGCGGTTTGCCCTCGCTTGATCCGTTTTGTGATGGAAGAGGATTACACCAAGTTACCGCCAATTCGACGCTTCTTAAAAAGAGCTGGGGTGATTCCAATCTCCGCGACCAACCGCAACTCGATTCGAAACGCTTTCAAAGAAGTAGAACGAGCCCTGCACGAAGGCCACATCGTGTGTATTTTCCCAGAAGGAAAGCTCACCTCTGATGGCGAAGTGGCTGAGTTCATGCGTGGTATGGAGCTGATCATCAAACGTTCCCCTGTCCCTGTGATTCCAATGGCTCTCAAAGGATTATGGGGCAGCTACTTTAGTCGTTACAAAGGCCGTGCCTGCAAAGGGTTACCCACTCGCTTCTGGACCAAGCTAGAGATAGAAGCTGGCGAGCCGATTTCACCTAAAGAAGCCTCTTGTGGAACGCTTCGACAGTCAGTCTCTGACCTTCGCGGATCACTACGCTAGCTAACCAGCCCTTTATTCATATCAGCTGAACAAGCGTTAAGTTTTCCTTAACGTTTGTTCAATTCATTTAGACTTACTTATCATTTTATTGAACGTATAGTGGTCTCATCACAATAACGCCACAACAAAACAAGACTCTAAATACAATGAACCTAAAAAAGTCCGTTCCATTTTATCTTGCTGCACTGTTTTGCTTAACGCCTTGGGTTAGCTCACCGACAGCCCTGGTTATCGGTTTCCTGCTGGCTAGTTTAGGATTAGTCCCTGAACACTTGGAAGTCGGCAAACTTACCAAAAAGCTACTGGCCTACTCTATTGTTGGCTTGGGTTTTGGTATTCAGTTTGAAAAAGCATTAGCAGTAACAGGCGATGGTATTGGGCTCATTGTAACGACAATTATCGGTACATTAGTCATTGGTTGGTTCTTGGCTAAACGAATGGGGTTAGACCGCACTACAGGGTACCTTATCTCTTCTGGTACCGCGATTTGTGGTGGTAGCGCGATAGCGGCTGTGGCGCCCGCTATCAAAGCAGACGATGAACAGATTGGCTTGGCATTAGCCACTGTATTCGTGTTGAACTCGGTTGCTCTATTCTTATTCCCGATGATTGGTCACGCGCTTGAGCTCAGCCAACAAACATTTGGTACTTGGGCAGCGATAGCGATTCACGATACGTCTTCTGTAGTAGGTGCAGCTTCAGCGTATGGCGAAGAAGCACTGACGACAGCGACAACGTTGAAGCTCGCTCGCGCACTTTGGATCATCCCAATCGCTTTAATCAGTGCGATGATCTTCAAGAACGATCAAAAGAAAATTACGGTTCCCTACTTCATTTTCTTCTATTGCGCCGCTATCGCGGTGAGTGACTTACTGCCACAATTTGAGATGGTCTATCAAGGAATCTTTGATGTGTCTAAGCGAGCACTGGTGGTATGTCTGTTCTTAATTGGCTGTGGTATTTCGGTTGAGAAGTTAAAAGCAGCAGGGCCGAAGCCATTGATGTTCGGTATTACGATGTGGGTGATGATCTCGACAGGTTCATTAGCGTGGTTAACTCTCGCTTAGCCCGCATAGAAATGCTTTAGATGATTGTCCGGTTACCTAGACACTCAGGTTAGCGAGCAACAAAACAAAAAGGCAAAGCTCCAATGGGCTTTGCCTTTATCGTTTGTGGTAAGGGTATTCTTTGTTGCAACAATCACGAATCAAACAGGGGCTTATCACTCTTCTTGTTCTCTCTTTTCATTAAAACAAGTACCACAACCAACACAAATGCGGTGAGCTCAGCCAACGAACGAGTCAACCCCGATGAGATGATCGCTTGGCCTATCTGCAGTAAAACCGCAATGATGAGGGCAATTTTCATAATAAGACCTTATTCTATAATCCGTTATTTATATGGCTTATTATGATGGATGGTTATAAAGATAATAAATTCTGTTTTGAACTATCTAATTGCTAAATTAACTAACCTAACGCAACTGCCCTTCTAACCACTTAATAAAGGTTCTTACCTTAGGTCGTTTTTCCGTGCCTAACGGGCAGATTAAGTCATACCCTTGGTCTGTATCCATGCTCGGATAAGGTGTTATGAGCTCACCAGTCTGAACATACTGCTTAACAAAATGATAGCGCCCCATCGCGACACCGATATTGCTGAGGGCACTTCTTACGCCCATATCCCGGTGGCTCACGCAGTAAAATTGCTCAAACAAGTTCACATCCAAACCGTGGTGTTTAATCCAACGCTGCCATACATCTGACCCTAGTGCATGAATGAAATTAATCCGGTGCAGCGATTCTAAGCCATCATCAAATATGTCGTGCTCAGCCGCGTAACTCGGTGTACACACCGGAATATACTTTTCACCAAACAGGCGCTGTCGATGCATGTCTTTGAGATCTTCAGCACCATAGTAAATGGCGACATCGAGATGATTTTGATGAAAATCCTGCTCTTCTTGCGAGAAAATATTGAGATTAAACTTTGGGTATCGCTGTTTAAAATCAGCCAACCTTGGCAGTAACCAACTGTTGGCAAATGCAGGACTGGTACCGATATTGATCTGTCCATACAAGTCTGTGTTGGTAATGTCTTCGATCTCACCAAAAATAGAGCTTAACGACTTGGATAACGTTCGTTGAAAGCGCTGGCCTTCTTCCGTTAGTTCCAGTTTACGAGTCCCTCGCACAAACAAGTTAAACCCGAGTTCACCTTCTAACACTTTGATTCGATGGCTAACGGCTCCCTGAGTCAGATGCAACTTTTTCGCCGCTAGCGTAAAGCTCATTTTCTCGGCAGCAACATTAAAAGTATGAAGATTTCTAAGTAAAGATTGATGGTTAGCCATACGAACTCATGCATTAAAAATTTTAATTCATACTACTACCCGTTTCGTTTGTTTGCATTAAGAAATAAGTTTTTAATAGCCGCAGTTACTTAAAATCCTGCCTCGATCAATCTTTGACTCCATACGTTGACGAGCAGAAACATTAAAAAAATTAATTACAAACTTAGGGGCACATATGAATATACTCGGGTATATGCAAAAAGTAGGTAAGGCATTGATGGTTCCCGTAGCCACACTGCCAGCTGCAGCAATCCTTATGGGAATCGGCTATTGGTTGGATCCTGTTGGTTGGGGTTCAGAAAGTATCTTAGCCGCATTCTTGATCAAATCTGGTGGCGCGATCATCGACAACATGGCGGTTCTGTTCGCGGTGGGTGTCGCATTTGGTTTGAGTCGTGATAAGAATGGCTCTGCGGCACTGTCTGGTTTTGTGATGTTCCTCGTCGTCACCACGCTACTTGCTCCGGGCTCTGTGGCTCAGTTAATGGATGTTGAACTCAGTGAAGTGCCAGCGGCATTTGGTAAAATCAGCAACCAATTCGTAGGTATCATTGTGGGTATCATCTCTGCTGAGATCTACAACCGCTACTCAACCGTTGAACTTCCTCAAGCTTTAGCATTCTTCAGTGGTAAGCGTTTGGTTCCTATCCTGACCTCAATCGCAGGTATGGCTCTCTCTTTTGCTCTACTTTACATCTGGCCAGCTGTTTACGACGCTCTGATCGTTCTAGGTATTAAACTAGAAAGCATGGGCGCAGTGGGTGCTGGTCTGTTTGGTTTCTTCAACCGTTTGTTCCTATCAGTTGGTATGCACCACGCTCTTTACCCTGTGTTCTGGTTCGACGTTGTTGGTATTAACGACATTCCAAACTTCCTAGGCGGCGCGCAATCTATCGCTAACGGCACGGGTATTCCGGGTAAAACAGGCATGTACCAAGCGGGCTTCTTCCCTATCATGATGTTTGGCCTACCAGCAGCAGCATTGGCGATGTACCACTGTTCTGATGCGAAAAACAAAAACCAAGTATTCGCAATCATGCTTGCGGCAGCTATGGCTTCATTCTTCACGGGTATCACAGAGCCACTAGAATTCAGCTTCATGTTCCTAGCACCTGTGTTGTTCCTACTGCACGCAGTATTAACAGGCCTATCGCTTTACATTGCAGCAAGCATGGAATGGATGGCAGGCTTCGGCTTCTCTGCTGGTTTCGTTGACCTAGTACTATCAAGCCAAAACCCACTAGCGGTTAACTGGTACATGCTACTGGTTCAAGGTGTGGTGTTCTTCGCGCTTTACTACGGTATTTTCCGCTTCGCTATCATCAAGTTCAACCTACGCACTCCAGGTCGTGGTGAAGAGATGGAAGCAGAGAAAGAAACTGAAACGCCAGAAGCATTGGCTAACCTAACCAATAGCTACATTGAAGCGGTTGGCGGTGCAGACAACATTCTAGAAGTCGATAACTGTATTACTCGTCTACGCTTAACTGTGAAAGACTCAGGTGCAGCAGACAGCGATAAACTGAAGAAACTCGGTGCGGCAGGTGTGGTACCGGTTGGTAAAGGTGGCCTGCAAGTTATCATTGGCCTAGGTAAGGTAGATAAAGTCGCTGAACAAATGAAGAAGGCACTCGCTTAACGCCAAATCTTGAATGACACGATAAGATACTAAGAATTTGTGACGGCTTCACCACCGTCACAACCCCCTGAAGCGCAATTACGACTAGTCACCGTGTATTGCGCTTCATTTTATTGCGCTTCGCTCTATTTAGAACGTGTCTGCTGTAACCACTGCGCCAATCCAGCGCGCGACACCTTAATACCTTGTTGTTCCTGCTGAGGCATTCGATAATACTCAACAGGAAATTTGAACCGTTCAAGACGACCAGTTAATTGCTCGATAAACCACTCTTTGGTTGGCAACTCAACACAATCGACAATCGCTGCAGGTCGGAATCCGAACTCATCATCTTCAATTGGAACAATAAAGGCCTGATTAACCTCAGACAATTGATTGAGTACTCGCTCAATTTCTTCGCAATGAATGTTCTCACCACCAGAAATAAACTGATTGTCGGCACGGCCAATAATCGACACTTGTTCGCCAACCCACTCACCAAGATCTTTGCTATCAAACCAACCGCTCTTATCAACTAATGGCGTTAATTTACCTTGATAGTAATACCCAGAAGCGAGCGTCTCGCCGCCAATAAAGATACGTTGTTCTTCAATTTTTAGCTGGCGATGGTTAAGGACAAAACCGGCGGTGCAGCTGGCATCAACGGGCTTCGCGGTCACGGTTGAAGCCGCTTCAGTCATGCCGTACCCAAGCCATGTTTCGATGCCCATTTGTTGAGCTTCGAGCCCAAGTGCTTCTGGTATATGACTACCACCCAAAAGTACATGCGTTAAAGTAAGTGCTTGCTTACTCTTTAACAATCGATGTAGCTGAGTAGCGACTAATGAAGCGTGACTGCATTCTTCTATATCGGTTTCAAGCTGACCTGTGCCTATTTTGATGCAGCCACCAGCCGCCAACCAACGATGAACTATCGCCAGTCCCGACACATGGTACATAGGTAAACTCAGTAACCAAGTGTCACCTTGTTGATAGCGAAACACCTCAAGCAGCCCTGACGCAGAACATAAGTGCTGCTCAAGTGTATGACCGACCGCTTTTGGGTTTCCGGTAGAACCTGAAGTGAATACGATGCTCGCTAGATTTTGCGGATTGAAGTTGGACTCTTGAGATGTCGTTATCTGCTCATCATCACCATCAACCTTCAGTTCACTTAGGCAAGACAAGGTCACCAACTGAGTATTCAAGTCAGCAGCCTCTGAATGCTCTATCCCACTACAGTCCAAAAGCCAAAGGTAGCTCTGTTGATCTGTTTGATATAAGGAATCGAGCTTTTGCTTCAGGCGTAAACTAGGCTGAGGCATCGTAAACGCACAAACCACACCCAAATTGAGTGCGGCAAGGTAAACCGGGATCACTTCAGCTTGATTCTTACCAACAATCGTCAGTACATCACCTTCAGATAGGCCTTGATGAGATAGCTGTTGTTGGTACTCACTAACCAACACAAACACTTGCTGCCAAGTATAAGTACGGTGAGTGGTCACTAACGCTGGTTGAAGTGGGTTTTGCTGCGCCCACTGTACCCAGAGCGGGTGATGATTAGATTGTGGGCGCATCATATGATAACCAAAAATAGATTAAGAACTTGTTAAGCTAACTAAATAGCCATTCAAATAGATCGGCCTAAGAAGACCAAATCAATTGTTGCTGTTCAAGTGTAGATACAGGCAACTGACTCCCCGGCCAAGAAACCTCTAGCTGCTGCTTGAACAAGCCAATCGTATCCAGCCCCGGCACTTCATTTGGCAAATACTGCTGCGCCAGACGAGCAATCTGAGTCAGACCTAGGCTCGACTCAATGCTTGAGCTCAATACAGGTTTCATTCCAAGCTTCTGTGCACGCTCAATGATTGCCACACAACGCTCGACAGAACCAATAAGAGTTGGTTTGATCACGACTGCTTTAACACCAGTAAGGTCGCTAAGATCAAACTCCGGGCTGCGCACCGCCTCTTGCAGTGTCTCGTCCCACGCAATCGCCACACCATGGTCAATGGCAAAGGCCAAGCTGTCTTCTGGTTTTTGGCAAGGCTCTTCAATAAAGCTTATGCGCTGGCGCAGTGACGGCGAAATGTATTTAATAAACTGCTTCGCTTTCTCTGGCTTCCACGCACGGTTGGCATCAAGTCTTAGGGTCAAATTAGGGATCGACTCAAGGAATAAGCTAACCAGCATGCCATCACGAATCGCTTCGTAGAGGCCGACTTTCACTTTTGCGACC
The DNA here is from genome assembly GCF_041467855.1 of Vibrio sp. 10N.247.311.51. NCBI lineage: Bacteria > Pseudomonadati > Pseudomonadota > Gammaproteobacteria > Vibrionales > Vibrionaceae > Vibrio > Vibrio sp. 10N.247.311.51. The sequence goes on from NZ_JBFSVK010000002.1 coordinate 229,699, forward strand.
TTCTCGCCTTGCATCTCATTCAATACAGGGATCAGTTCATCTGGATCGCCTGTACACAAAGGCGCCGCTTGGTAGTTACCTTGAGCGTTAAGATCGCCTCGCAATTCCATCATCGCCATTGAAAAGCCAAATGCGACAGAAGGATACAGCTCGTCGAAAGGCGTTTGAGGCTTATTGTGGCTCCAAAGCTCTAATTCGTGTTGAAGCTGAATACCAGCTTGTTCGGCATCTTCTTGGCTAAAACCGGGCAAAGGCGCAACTTCGCCAAAACCAGTTTTACCATCACACTCAAGTTGGATGATATAGCCAACGCGTTCGTTCAACTTATTGTCACGAAGAACCACGCCACTATCCATAGGTAATTGATAACGGTAAAGTTTAGCGTGACGCTGAGAATTCACTGAGTTCATAAAGTTTCCTAAAAAACGGGGAACATCAAAACAAAACGAGCCGCTATTAGCGACTCATTTTGAAGAAGAGAAAGACTATGGATTACGCGGGAACTTGTCGAAGTCTGGTCGACGTTTCTCGTTGAATGCGTTGCGGCCTTCTTGGCCTTCCTCTGTCATATAGAACATCATGGTTGCGTTACCAGCCAACTCTTGTAGACCGGCTTGTCCATCACAGTCTGCGTTCAATGCCGCTTTCAAGCAACGCAGTGCCATTGGGCTGTGTTGAAGCACTTCACGACACCAACGAACGGTCTCTTTTTCTAGGTCAGCGACAGGAACAACGGTGTTTACAAGGCCCATGTCCAGCGCTTCTTGTGCATCGTAGAAGCGGCACAAGAACCAGATTTCACGCGCTTTCTTTTGACCAACGATACGAGCCATGTAAGAAGCACCCCAACCACCATCAAATGAACCCACTTTAGGACCCGTCTGGCCAAACTGCGCGTTTTCAGCGGCAATCGTAAGGTCTGCCATCATGTGAAGTACATGACCGCCGCCTACTGCCCAACCCGATACCGCTGCGATAACTGGTTTTGGACAAGTACGAATTTGACGTTGGAAATCAAGTACGTTCAGGTGGTGTGTACCTGAATCATCTTGGTAGCCGCCGTAGTCACCACGAATACTTTGGTCACCACCAGAACAGAACGCCTTCTCACCAAGACCCGTCAAAATGATCACGCCTACTTTCTCGTCGTAACGAGCGTCAGCCAGTGCGTTGATCATCTCTTTTACGGTTTGTGGACGGAACGCATTGTGGACTTGAGGACGCGCAATCGTGATTTTTGCAATACCATCGTCAGATTTGTGGTACTGAATATCTTCGTATTGACTGCTTTCATCGCTCCAGTTAACTGCCGCGTAAAGTTCTTCTTCTGTGATGCCTACTGTTTTAGCCATGGTGATTCCCATTGTTCTATTAGAGACCACGACTAACGAGTAGTCGTGACGGTGTTGCTCTGCTTTTGATAGTGCTTGATACGAGAGAACCGCTCAGTCAGATTAACGACGACTGGCGATACATTGGATTATCAGGTTGGAAAACAGCTCAGGTTGCTCAAAATGAACATTATGACCAGCGTAATCCACCTGACTATATTCAAAGCCACTATTCTCAGCTAGCTCCATGAATTTACGATCTTTTTCTCCACATACATAATGCAATAAATGCTCATGAGATTTCAATGTGGCACGTAAATCCGGTTGCTTAGCTAACGAAGTAGATAACAACATATTTGCTACGGATACTCCAAGGTTACCACTACGCTTTATGACCAAAGTTTGTCTTTGCTCATGATTTAGTGAAGAAAAGACGCTTTGTTGATACCAATCGTCTAAAACATCTTCAATCGACTGCTGTGCAAAGCGAACAGCCCATTGTGTATCGTGTACTAACCTTTGTGCTCTTTCTTCATCACATTCCAAGCCAAAGTTGCCACCTTCAATGATGACTTTCTCGAGGTTGAGCGTCTCAAAGCAAGGGCTTGTCACCCCATACATAGCGAGCCTTCCGCCCATAGAATACCCAATCACTACAATAGGGTGATCGGCAGGAAGATCGTTGAGAGCCAGTTGAGATGTGATGCACTGGACAATTTTCTTGCAGCAATGATCAAACCCTACCGGATCGATAAAGCGACTTTGTCCGTGTCCGGGTAAATCTATGCAAAGGAGAGGAAAATCCTCGAGGAATGGATGACATGCACTCCAATCATCCCCGCTTCCGAGTAAACCATGTAAAAAAACAAGCAAAGGTTTGTCAGAAGAATCTTGTACAGCTGGGTAATAATCGGAGTAAAGCATGTAAAGTCCTTAGGCTAATGCCTCGGTGAGCATTGAACTGAATTGTTTCAGCAAAGTAGACGCTTGTTCGGGAGGCGTCTTAACTTCCACGAGCAAGGTACCCTGACCCTGTTCGAAATGTTGTTCGATAATGGTTTGATAGCAATTCAAGGTTTCTGGCGCAGCGTATCCCAACTGGAATTGCGCAGCAGCGTGTTCAAAACTGAAACCATGAGGCATTTGATAAAGTGACTGTTTCTGCTGTTCTGGTACCGGCAATAAATCAAAGATCGCACCACCATCATTATTGGTCACAACAATAACCATCGGCGTTAAATTATGAGTCAGCAGAGCCAGTGAGTTGAGGTCGTAAAGCAGAGAGGTATCGCCAATCAACATCAACAAAGGATTCTGGTTGGCTTTCACTACACCCGCAGCCGTTGCCACCAAGCCATCAATGCCCGATGCACCGCGATTGCTGTAAACCCAATTCGCAGATATTGACGACAGCATATCCACCAGCCTTACCATCAAGCTGTTTCCCACAAACAACTCTCTGTCTTTAAGTCTAGACGACAAGTCAACCGCAACACTCAACTCGGTCAGTTGATCATTATTGGATATTTGGGCAAGTGCCAGTTGCTGAACGGTATTGGCCACCTCGATTAAAGGCGTCGCCCAACCCGAGTGTTTGCCCAACAACGTTGGCAGGTGTTGATCGGTTATCCATGACTCAATATTGGCAACAATATGCGTTTGAGGCAGATGGTCTTGATTTATACGGTGCGCATCAGGTGAAACCACAACATATTGCGTGCAATCGAACCAAGCTGCTTGTGACTTAACCCAATGGTTTAATCGCTTAGAAACAATGCGCTCACCAAACTGAAGAATGAAATCACACTGGTTGAGTTGCTCTTTGACTGAGTCACTCTGCATCCACAGATCATAATGCTTCCAATCACTACTCACGCCCGATTGAGGATCACAGAAAATTGGCCAGCCCAACGCCGAAGCAAACTGCTGCGCTTTTGTTGCCGCTCCTTTATCAATCGAACCAATAATCACCGCACCTTTACGCGCTAGGTAATCGCCCGGCGCTATCGGCTGTACAGTCAAATGGTTGGGTAAACAGGTATTAGAATACGGGGTTGTTGACGAAATCCACCCAGCGATACTGTTAGTGTAGTCAGCATACATGTCAGCACTGTTCTTAGAATAGAGCGGCTCTGGGAACGGACAATTGATGTGAATCGCACCGCCCACATTGCGTTGTTTCGCAAGCGCGCTATCAACCGATGTTAGAAGCCAATTCAAAGAAATCTGTGTCGTTGGGCTTGGTAGATTTAAAGCACTTTCTACATGGGAAGAAAAGATACCATGCTGCTGAATCGCTTGATTGGCACCACAGTCGACCAAGTCGATGGGTCTATCAGAGGTCAGTAAGATCAGTTTCTCTCGTGTCAGCCCGGATTCAGCCGTCGCAGGAAGCAAATTCGCAACAGCGGTTCCTGATGTCACAATCACTGCAACTGGCTTATCACTTGCTTTTGCTAAACCTAAAGCTAAGAATCCAAGACCACGCTCATCAAAGTGCGTGTGTAAGGTTAACTTGGGGTTGGCTTCAGCTTCGAGAGTTAATGGCGTTGAGCGAGAGCCCGGCGCAACACAAACATGTTCAACACCGCTGCGTGTTAGCTCTTCAAGTAACGTGTGACACCAAACTCTGTTTAATACGGCTTGGTCGTGATTCATGACGCCACACCTAATGGTGGGTGATCAGAAATGAGGCTGAGTAAGGTAGACATCTTCTTGTTCAGCTCTTGCCACTCATGTTCGGCAACCGATCCCGGCACGATCCCCGCGCCAGCAAACAGTTGTACTTGATCGTTTACAATCAAGGCGCTTCGAATCGCCACGCAGAATTCCGCTCGCAGATGACTGATATAGCCTACAGACCCTGCATACCAGCCTCGAGCAAACGGTTCGTGTTCTAAAATGAAATCCATCGCCTCTTTACGTGGCAAACCCGCCACCGCAGCAGTTGGCTGTAAGGCAGCAAGCAACTGCACACCATTAACACCATTGTTGAGCTGAGCATGGATATTACGCTTCAAATGCTGCACCTTGCGCAAGCGCACTAAACGCGCATCCTTTTCAACATGGACTGTTTGAGAATGGGGAGTGAGACGCTCAATGATGTCGTCGACCACATACTGGTTCTCATTGAGGTTTTTGCTGTCTTGAGAAAGCCAGTTGGCCAGTTCCATATCCTCAGTAGCGTTCTCTCCACGACCAATGGTTCCAGCAAGCGCTTCGGTATCGAGCTCAGTACCATATCGGCTATATAAGCGTTCAGGTGTCGAGCCAATGAAACTGTGTTTAGAATCCAGTACCAACATAAAGTGGAAACTGTGGTGATTTTGCAGATAGCTGGCTTTAAGTAATTGAGCTGCGCAGATTGGCGCATCGAGCTGCAGTGTGGTTTTACGCGCTAAAACGACTTTTTTGTACTCTTCATCGCTAATGCCTTGCAGCACTTTATCGACAAGGTTGCCCCACTGTTCTCTTTCTGGAACGTGATTGATCTGTTCAATATGGGCAGACAAAGGCGCCAATATCGCGGCTTCTACAGAAAGCTTATTCAAAGCATTAATAGAAGAAACGCGATCAGGGGACAAGTTAACCGCCAGCGACCAAGTATTGTCAAAGCGGATCAATTCAACCTGAGGAAGGAAGAAAAACGATTCCATGCAGCGGCGGTTCTTTGCGGTGTGCCCGTCAAACGAGCGTCCACCCCAGATTCGTTGGTCTTCACCAAGAATCGCGTACGCGGGTGCAGGATCTGAAAACGTATGTAACTGTCCGAGCGCAACAACCTCTTCACGAGTGTCGCGTGACTGCCAGTAGAACTTAGGAAAGAGCGGTTGAGCATGAAGCCATTCTATAAATGCAAACGATGGTTTTTGCGTTAGAACTTCAACACAACGAACTTCGCTTGCTTGGGCATTTTGTACTCGCTCAATCAAAGCGGAGATAGTTTGCTGGAAATGTGACAAATCGACCTCGTTCACATCTAAATTATTATATTAGTTTGATACTTTATGGGCAGTACCCACTTAGATCAAGAATGTACTATATCTTTTCAACATTCCTGTGATTTTAAGCGATCCCGCCCCTTTATTCATCTTAGCCAATAACCAAGAAAGCGATTAATTAAAATTTAGAAAAGAGTGACAACAAAAAGGCTAAACGTGACACTGAAATGCGACATTCATCAGATTTTTATTCTATCAAACGCCATTTTGCGGTACTTTAATAAAGTATTTAAATTAATTTCAGGAAATCGGCAATGCAAAATATCGGGATGTCGTCAAAACTCAACAGCGTATGCTACGAAATCAGGGGGCCTGTACTCAAACATGCTAAGCGCATGGAAGAAGAAGGGCATAAAATACTGAAGCTTAATATTGGTAACCCCGCCCCATTTGGTTTTGACGCCCCTGATGAAATCCTTGTTGACGTAATCCGTAACCTACCGACATCTCAAGGTTACTGCGACTCAAAAGGCATCTATTCAGCCCGCAAAGCGGTTGTTCAGCACTACCAGAAAAAAGGCCTACGTAACCTTGATGTAGAAGACGTTTACATTGGTAACGGCGCATCAGAGCTTATCGTTATGTCTATGCAAGCGCTACTGGATAATGGTGATGAAATCTTAGTTCCCGCTCCGGACTACCCACTATGGACAGCGTCTGTTGCGCTTTCTGGTGGTACACCGGTTCACTACATGTGTGATGAAGATGCTGATTGGTATCCAGATTTAGACGACATGCGTGCGAAGATCTCACCAAAGACGCGCGGCATCGTTCTTATCAACCCGAACAACCCAACAGGCGCGGTATACAGCCGTGATTTCCTATTACAAGTGGTTGAGATTGCTCGTGAGCACGGTTTGATCATCTTCGCTGATGAGATCTACGACAAAGTACTTTACGACGGTGCGGTACACACTTCAGTGGCAACGCTTGCTGAAGACGTATTAATGGTCACGTTCAACGGCCTATCTAAAGCTTACCGTGTATGTGGTTTCCGTGGTGGTTGGATGTTCTTAACAGGCCCTAAACACCTAGCGAAAGGCTACGTTGAAGGACTAGAAATGCTGGCCTCAATGCGTTTGTGTGCCAACGTTCCGATGCAACACGCTATCCAAACCGCACTCGGTGGCTATCAGAGTATCAATGAGCTGATTCTTCCAGGCGGTCGACTGCTTGAACAGCGTGACCGTGCATGGGAACTGATCAACAAGATCCCTGGCGTTTCTTGTGTGAAACCGAAAGGTGCAATGTACCTGTTCCCTAAAATCGACACCAACATGTACAACATCAAAGACGATCAGAAATTTGTACTCGACTTCCTTAAGCAAGAGAAGGTGTTATTGGTTCAAGGTACTGGCTTCAACTGGCCGAAACCGGACCACTTCCGCATCGTGACTCTGCCGCACATCGAAGATCTAGAAATCGCGATTGGTCGTCTAGAGCGCTTCTTACAGACCTACAACCAAGACGACCTCGTCGAAGGTTAATAAGCACAAAGAAAGATGGCTACAATTTGCTGTTTTAAAAGACTTTAACTTGTATTCATTCACTTCTATGCTTAAAAGGCTCCTGTTTAGGAGCCTTTTTTGTATCCGCTGTCTCGTATGCCTGCGCAAACACAAAATACGAGTGGAGAATTGTTTAAAAAGGACATTTATGAAACAGAGCCATTTCTTTGCCCATCTCGCACGCATGAAGCTAATTCAACGCTGGCCCCTGATGCGATCTGTCTCAAGCGAGAACATTTCAGAACATAGCCTACAGGTTGCTTTCGTGGCACACGCTTTGGCGCTGATCAAGAACAAGAAGTTTGATGGTCAACTTAACCCTGAGCACATTGCTCTGCTTGGCATGTACCACGACACCAGTGAGGTACTGACAGGTGATTTGCCAACGCCAGTTAAATACTACAATCCGGATATTGCACAAGAGTATAAGAAGATAGAAGCCGCAGCAGAACAAAGACTGCTTTCGATGTTGCCAGAAGAGTTCCGAGACGACTTCGCCCCCTTCTTAATATCTGGTACTGCGAGTAAAGAAGAGCAAAGCATCGTCAAGCAGGCAGATACTATCTGTGCGTACCTGAAATGCTTGGAAGAGCTCAGTGCGGGCAATCATGAATACGAGCAAGCCAAGCGCCGACTGGAAGAGACACTCGAACAACGCAAAAGCCCAGAAATGGACTACTTTCTCACCACATTTGCGCCGAGCTTTGAATTATCACTAGACGAGATAAGCTAGCTGGGTATAAGTTGTTTTTAATTAGCTAAATAAAATCAATTTGATAGGTGCTATTTTGAATTCTCAACTCGAACCACCCTTTGTACTCGAACAAGAATGGCAGCATCGAAATGACGATGAACACAAAATAAGACGGGATGATCACCGCAGCCCGTATCAGCGTGACCGTGCGCGCGTGCTTCACTCTGCTGCTTTCCGTCGCTTACAAGCGAAAACCCAGATCCATGGCACCACGGTCAACGACTTTCACCGAACGCGCCTTACTCACTCTCTTGAGGCCGCTCAGCTTGGCACCGGTATCGTCGCTCAACTGAAGAAAAAGCAGCCCGAATTTCGAGACCTATTACCCTCAGACAGTTTGATTGATTCACTGTGTTTGGCTCACGACATCGGTCATCCACCTTATGGACATGGCGGCGAAGTCGCACTCAACTACATGATGCGCGACCACGGCGGCTTTGAGGGCAACGCTCAAACGTTTCGCATTGTCACACAGCTAGAACCTTACACTGAACATCACGGGATGAACCTATCTCGACGCACTTTGTTAGGTCTAATTAAGTACCCTTCTCTGCTGAGTGAGGTTCAAGCTAAATTGCAGTCTGAACCCGTAAAGCATCAACGACAGCTCCGAGCTAAAGATTGGATGCCAGCAAAAGGCATCTACAATCATGATGAAGAACTGTTTAACTGGGTGCTTGAACCGCTTTCAAGCAGCGACCAACAGCTCCTAAAACAGAAAAGAAAAACACACACCGAGCCTCTTGAACATAACAAGACCAAGTATAAGTCGCTTGATTGTTCGATCATGGAGTTGGCTGATGACATCGCGTATGGCGTGCATGATTTAGAAGATGCGATTGTGCTTGGCTCTGTGACCAAAGCTCAGTGGGTCGAATCGGCTTACCCTCAACTGAAAGAGATGGCCGACCCATGGATTTGTGAACACCTAGATTCTATTACAGAGATGCTTTTCTCTGGTGAACAGTATCGTCGAAAGGATGCCATTGGTGGGATAGTCAACGCCCTGTTGACCAGCATCTCGATTAAGCGAGTGGATGCTAACTTTGAGAATGTGCTTTTGGCTTACAATGCGGTGCTTGAACCGAGCATGGACGGCACGCTCGATAAGCTGAAAAACTTTGTCAGCGAGTTTGTGATTCAAGTGCCTCAGGTTCAGGTCATCGAATACAAAGGCCAACAGATCATCATGGATATGTTTGAAGCATTCAGCGCTGATCCTGAACGCTTGCTGCCACTGCCCATCAAGAAGCAGTGGCTGCAACATCAAGATGAATCAAGAAAGATGCGCGTGATAGCCGATTACATTTCATCGATGACTGATGATCTTGCGCAGAAAATGCATCAGCAACTGTTCTCGGCTCATACCGAGTTTTAATTCCTGACTCACTTTACTAAAACGGCTTAATCTAAGTAGTTTTTCTCAAATACGCCCGGCGGCATTTGATTGATTTGAAATTGAATCATTTGGTCAAATGCCGTTAGCAAAGGGCTAAAGTCGCCATCACTCTCTAACAAGCTAAGCAAATGATAGCCAGCTTCAACGGTTGAAAGGCTATTTTCACTGGGTGCTTTGCGAATTCGGTAGTTACCCTTGAGATCTTTGGGCAAGTGAACCGTGTTCAACGCATGCAAGTTACTCGATACTTGCCACATCTTGAATGCCTTTTTCCACGTACCATCCAATAAAATTACACGCAGCTTCTTATTAGGACATGTCGCAGACTCAACTGAAGCAGAATTTTCGCTTGGGTATAAAATCACATGTTGGTACTGTTCATCTGCCAGCAATGCGTTGAGTTGTTCATTGTCTGAAAAGTCTTCGCCGACAAACGTCACGCTGTTATTTAGAGATAACGAGAGAATACGCGCCGTTCCCATCGGGCGATGCTCTTCTGATGGATGCTGAAGAATGATAAGCTCAACATTCGATTCGAGTGGTGTAACCCACTGACAAATACAAGCTTTCAAAGCCTTGCTGCATTGGGGGCAATAACGAGACATGGATTTAATGTGTACCCTGTTTTAATTTTCACTTCACTTTTATGCGTCTTATTCCAATTTGAGCCAATACAAGCTTGGGTCGTTTGGGATAGTAATGCGATTGCCGAAGGGCAATGGTGGCGAATCCTAACAGGAAACTTTTCACATACCAACTACTCGCATCTTCTGATGAATCTAGCAGGCTTGTGGATCATCAGCTACCTGTTTCAACCGAGTAAAAAACAGCTCACTGTTGCTTTGCTTTTGATCAGTCTAGTGACTGGCGTCGCTCTGTTATTTTCAAGTATTCAGGTCTACGTTGGCCTATCGGGCACTTTGCATGGGTTGTTTGGCTTGTTCGCGCTCCGAGAGGCTTTAAACGGCAGGAAGTCTAGTTGGCTGTTAGTGTTCGGATTAATCGCTAAAATCGCTTGGGAGCAGCTTATTGGTCCTTCTAGTACGACTGGTGAACTGATTAACGCTCGTGTTGCAATTGAAGCCCACCTAGCAGGAGCACTGGCTGGAGGCTTCATGGCTGTCGTTTCATTTCTAATGAATAAAAAAACGGATCAAAGCTGAATTCTTTCGCGATTCTTTTCAACCGTCGCTTCACCTATCCCTTTGACACTCACCAAATCATCAGCAGTCGTAAATGCCCCGTTCTGATCTCTGTAATCGACGATCTCTTTGGCTTTCTTGTCACCCACACCAACCAATAGTGCTGAAAGTTCCTCTGCTGTCGCGGTATTGATATTGACCGTAATCTCAATGCCATCGTAAAGCTCAGCCTTGGTTGGGCTGTCTGCAAACACAGCAGGGCTTAAGAGCATCAGAAATGAAAGAATTAGTGTTGAATATATCGTGCGCATAAATCGTTCCTTTGTTCAAAAAACGTAACTTATGCATTCGCCGCGCTAGATAACACAATCACCAGATAAAAATAAAGCGGGTCACCTAAGTGACCCGCTTCGTTATACATCTTATTTTCATCAGCTTGTTTGTTGGCTCACAAATCTGAATTGGAGCTTAACAATCATATGTTGATTCTCAGTAGTAAACTCTAACTTGAGCTTGCTACTGAGGGAATCAAACACTTACTGACCTTGACCCACTACGTAGTATTCAACGTCTGCGTTTTTACGAAGTACGTTTAGTACGTTAGTCAGATCTTGTTGGTTACCAACTCGCTCCAACTGTGCACCAATTTGAGTGCTGTAAGCTGGGTTGATTTCGGCAGTCACTTTAGAAAGCTCAACAACAACGATGTTACCGTCTTGGTCTTTAGATTGACCGAACACAGCTTGACCTGCTTCTGGTTTCGCTAGAGCGAATGCAGATGCCGCTAATGGCGAGTTACGGTCAATCGTTTCAAGTTCAGTGAACTCAAGGTTGTTGTCCGCTAGTACTGCTTCATTGCCTTGCTCAAGTTCGTTCACTAGAGAAACACCTAGCTCAACCGCTTGCTGCTCTGCTTGTACAGCAGACAGTGCAGCGACAACTTGATCTTTCACTTCAGCTAGAGGAAGAACTGTCTCGTCACGAGTCTCTTCTACACGAACAACAATTACGTGCTCAGGTGCAACTTCGATAACTTCCGAGTTTAGACCGTCTTCTTTCACTTCAGGACTCAAGATTGCTTGCATAACTGCAGGCTTCATCAGAACTTCTGGAGCGTCAACTTGAGAGATGAAATCTGTTGTTGTGATCTTCGCGTTGATTGCTTCTGCAGAGTCATCTAGAGAATCTGGGAATTCAAACGCTACTTTTTCTAGTTCAGTTTGTTGCTCGTAGAATTGATCAACTGCGTGTTGGTCTAGAAGCTCTGTCTTAATCTCTGCCGCTACTTCAGTGTAAGGCTGAGCTTGAGACGCTTTTAGTTCGTCTAGCTTGATGATGTGGTAGCCGAAATCAGATTTAACTAGGCCAGTAGTATCGCCAATATTCTCAAGAGCGAAAGCCGCGTCTTCGAATGCTGGGTCCATAACATCGCGCTCAATCCAACCTAGATCACCGCCAACGTCTGCACTACCGAAGTCGTCAGATTTCTCTTCAGCTAGCGTAGCAAAATCAGCGCCTGCATTTAGCTCGTCTAGGATTGACTGAGCTTTCGCTTCGTCATCGCCTTGAACTAGGATGTGGCTAACTTTACGTTGCTCTTCAGTTGAGTACTTGTCTAGGTGCTCTTGGTAGTATTTCTGTGCTTCTTCATCGCTTACTTCAAGCTGAGACTTAAGCGCTTCAGCAGAAAGCTCAATGTAAGATACCTTAGCTTGCTCTGGACGAGTGTAAGCTGCTGGGTTCTCTTGGTAGTACTGTTCGATTTGCTCGTCAGTTAACTCGATGCCTTTTGCAAGGTCAGCAACAGACAGTGTCACTGTGCGAATATCACGAGTTTGTGCGATAAGCTTGCTCTGAGTATCGATTTCGCCCTGAAGAACGAATTCACTGCCTTGAAGTGCAGTCACAAGCTGGTTGCGCATTAGGTCACGACGCATGTATTCAGCGAAGCTCTCTGCGCTGAAACCTGCACGACGTAGTGCTGCTTGGTAAACTTCTTGGTCGAATTGACCCGCCGTTTGGAATTGAGGCATTTCTAGAATCATGGTGCGGATTTGAGAATCACTGATTCGTAGGCCTAGAGACTCAGCTTGCTGCTCAAGCAGTACGTCATTGATCATGCGATCCAGTACTGATTTACGGAAAGACTCTACGTAAGCAGGGTCTGCAAGCATTTGCGCGAAGTAATCGCCAAGTTGAGACTGCATACGGTTACGTTCGTTTTGGTAAGCCTGTTCGAACTCACCACGAGCAATTTCTGTGTTGCCAACTTTAGCTGCTGCGTTGTTACCGCCACCGGTGATGTAGCTGCCTACACCTGCGAATACGAATGACAGGATAATCAACCCAAGGATAATTTTTACCGCGATGCTATTCACGCCTTCGCGTAATCGATCCATCATAATTTAAGTGCTCTCCGGATATGAAGCATTGGCTTCAAAATAAAAATCTATTCACGCGATATTATCAGAAAAAGAAATGCGCATCAGTAGGATGCGCATAATTTAAATAAGTTCAATGTGCTTTGTACACATACTGTTTAAGAATGAAACATCATTTTTCAAACAGTAAACGCATTTTACTGCCTTCCCCTCTTAAATGGAGGTTTCAGCAGTGAAAATTAGTTACATGCGTCTTTAAGTGCTTTACCCGCTTTGAAGCCAGGTACTTTAGCTTCTGCGATTTGGATCTCTTCACCAGTTTTTGGGTTACGACCTGTACGAGCAGCACGAGTACGAACACTGAAAGTACCAAAGCCAACAAGTGCAACTTGGTCGCCTGATTGTAGCGTTGTGCCAACTGCTTCGATGAATGCGTCTAGAGCGCGGCCAGCTGAAGCTTTAGAGATGTCTGCGTTTTCTGCGATTGATTCTACTAGTTGTGTTTTATTCACTGTTTTTCCCCTATGTGTCATCTGTGACTACTTCTGATGACTGTACGTTCCATTTTGGTTTTAATTTAGCCGCAAGCCTTATTGCAAAAGGGCTGCCGCTTTGTTCAATAACTTAGCGTCCAAAAAAAACGCTGACAAGCCTTTTCGGGCCTATCAGCGTAATTCTTTACTTATTTTTGCTATGCATCACTATTTTTTCACGTCAAACTCGACCCCTGACGGATCTCGTTCTAGCGCGACTTTGAGTACTTCATCAATCCACTGAACCGGGATCACCTTCAAGTCAGCGATTACGTTGTCTGGAATCTCTTCCAAATCACGCTCATTGTCTTTAGGAATCAGTACAGTTTTGATGCCGCCACGGTGTGCTGCAAGCAGTTTTTCTTTCAAGCCACCGATAGGTAAAACTTCACCACGAAGGGTAATTTCACCTGTCATACCGACCTCAGCTTTAACCGGGTTACCCGTCAAGCTAGAGACAAGTGCAGTACACATTGCGATACCCGCACTCGGGCCATCTTTCGGTGTAGCACCTTCTGGTACGTGAACGTGAATATCGCGCTTTTCGTAGAAATCTGAGTTAATACCCAGTTTTTCTGCACGAGAACGAACCACAGTCATTGCCGCTTGGATCGATTCTTTCATCACATCGCCAAGTGAACCGGTTTGCGTTAGCTTACCTTTACCCGGCATTGATTCAGTCTCGATAGTCAGTAGATCACCACCCACTTGAGTCCAAGCTAAACCAGTTACTTGACCAATACGGTTGCTTTCATCCGCTTTACCGAAGTCATGACGTTGAACGCCTAAGTACTCTTTCAGGTTATCAATGTTAACCGTTACAGACTTAAGGTCGCTGTCTAGCAAGATGTTCTTCACTGCTTTACGACAGATCTTAGAGATTTCACGCTCTAGGCTACGCACACCCGCTTCACGCGTGTAGTAACGAATGATGCCGATGATTGCAGAGTCTTCAATCTCAATCTCATGAGGCTTAAGACCATTGCGTTGAACTTGCTTGTCCAATAGGTGGCTCTTAGCAATGTTCAGCTTTTCATCTTCTGTGTAACCAGACAGGCGAATCACTTCCATACGGTCCAGTAATGGGCCAGGAATGTCCATCGAGTTAGACGTTGCCACGAACATCACATCAGACAGATCGTAATCCACTTCTAGATAGTGATCGTTGAATGCATTGTTTTGCTCAGGGTCTAGAACTTCTAGAAGCGCTGAAGATGGGTCGCCACGCATATCAGAAGACATCTTGTCGATTTCATCTAATAGGAACAGTGGGTTCTTAACACCAACTTTAGACATCTTCTGGATTAATTTACCCGGAAGTGAACCGATGTACGTACGACGGTGACCACGAATCTCAGCTTCATCACGAACGCCGCCTAGCGCCATACGTGTGTACTTACGACCCGTTGCCGCAGCAATCGAACGACCTAGCGAGGTTTTACCTACACCAGGAGGACCTACAAGACAAAGGATTGGACCTTTTAGCTTGTTGATACGGTTTTGTACTGCCAAGTACTCAAGAATACGTTCTTTAACACGCTCTAAGCCGTAGTGATCTTCGTTTAAGATCTCTTCCGCTTTCGCTAAATTCTTTTTCACTTTTGAACGCTTAGCCCAAGGAACACCAACCATCCAATCAATGTAGCTACGTACTACTGTTGCTTCAGCAGACATTGGCGACATCATTTTCAGTTTTTGCAGTTCTTGCTCAGTTTTCTCACGAGCTTCTTGAGGCATCTTAGAATCTTCGATCTTCTTCTTCAGAGTCTCGAATTCATCAGGTGCATCGTCCATCTCGCCAAGTTCTTTCTGAATCGCTTTCATTTGCTCATTCAGGTAGTACTCACGCTGAGATTTTTCCATCTGTTTCTTAACGCGGCCACGGATGCGTTTTTCAACTTGCAGGATGTCAATTTCTGACTCCATTTGGCCCATCAAGAATTCCAGACGTTCAGTTACATCTAAGATTTCTAGAACGTGTTGCTTGTCTACCAGTTTAAGTGGCATGTGCGCAGCAATCGTATCAGCAAGGCGAGCTGCCTCGTCAATACCGTTCAGAGACGTTAGAACCTCTGGTGGAATCTTTTTGTTCAGCTTAATAAAGCCTTCGAATTGATTGATCGCACTGCGAACAACCACTTCTTGTTCTTTTTCGTCAAGTTCTGAGGTAACAACGTATTCGGCATCCGCTAAGAAGAATTCACTTTCTTTGAATTGGTGAATTTTTGCACGCTGCTGACCTTCAACAAGTACTTTAACCGTACCATCAGGGAGCTTTAGTAACTGAAGAATAGTAGCGACTGTACCTACGTTAAATAGGTCGTCGATTGAAGGCTCATCAGTGTCCGCTTCTTTCTGCGCTACAAGTAGTACTTGTTTGTTAGCTTCCATTGCCGATTCAAGGCATGTAATCGATTTTTCACGACCGACAAACAATGGAATAACCATGTGTGGGTAAACCACTACATCACGTAGAGGTAGCACGGGGATTTCGATACGCTCGGAACGTTCCAAGTTCATATATTTCTCTCTTCCGCTTTAACTTATAAAGCAGTATATGGGGCTTAAACGACTGGATTCAATGGAAGAATAAAAAAAAGGAGGTAATTGCTTACCTCCTTTTTCAATTTGAGTGACTTGTCTAAAAAAGACCTACTCTGCAACAGCTGCTTGGTTATCTGAGTTGCTGTAAATCAACAGTGGTTCTGACTCACCATTAATTACCGACTCATCAATCACAACCTTGCTTACATCAGTTGAAGATGGCAGTTCGTACATAGTTTCTAGTAGAACACCCTCCAAGATAGAGCGTAGACCACGAGCACCTGTTTTACGGTTCATTGCTTTCTTAGCAATTGCGCGTAGGGCGTCTTCACGGAATTCTAACTCTGTATCCTCAAGCTCAAATAATGCTGCGTACTGTTTTGTCAGTGCATTCTTTGGCTCACATAGGATTTGGATTAGCGCTTCTTCATCAAGCTCTGTAAGTGTTGTTGTCACAGGTAGACGACCAATGAATTCAGGAATCAGACCATATTTCACTAGATCTTCAGGTTCTACTTGAGTGAACAATTCACC
This sequence comes from Vibrio sp. 10N.247.311.51, assembly GCF_041467855.1. Lineage (NCBI taxonomy): Bacteria > Pseudomonadati > Pseudomonadota > Gammaproteobacteria > Vibrionales > Vibrionaceae > Vibrio > Vibrio sp. 10N.247.311.51. The sequence continues at coordinate 245,826 of NZ_JBFSVK010000002.1, forward strand.
GATAGTTTTGGTTTCATCTTTTGAACGCACTTCTGCGCCAAAGCCGATACCTGAACCTGTTTCTACACGCTGTTCAATCACTTTATCTAGGCCTGCAAACGCACCACCACAGATAAATAGGATCTTAGACGTGTCCACTTGCAAGAACTCTTGCTGTGGATGCTTACGACCACCTTGAGGTGGAACTGAAGCAACTGTACCTTCAACAAGTTTTAGTAGAGCTTGCTGTACACCTTCACCAGACACGTCACGCGTGATTGATGGGTTTTCAGCTTTACGAGAAATCTTGTCGATTTCATCGATGTAAACAATGCCGCGTTCCGCTTTCGCTACGTCGTAATCACATTTCTGAAGCAACTTCTGGATGATGTTTTCAACATCTTCGCCCACGTAACCCGCTTCGGTTAGTGTTGTTGCGTCTGCCATTGTGAAAGGAACGTCTAGGAAACGAGCCAGTGTTTCAGCCAGTAGTGTTTTACCACTACCAGTAGGACCGATAAGAAGAATGTTACTCTTACCTAGCTCTACGCCTTCAGCTGTCGTATCACCATTACGTAAACGCTTGTAGTGGTTATAAACTGCAACTGCTAGCACTTTCTTCGCGTATTCTTGACCGATTACATAGTCGTCAAGATGCTCACGAATCTCACGCGGCGTTGGCAGCGATTCCGATTCTTTCTTAGGAAGAACATCTTTAATTTCTTCACGAATAATGTCGTTACAAAGATCGACACATTCATCACAAATGTAAACAGAAGGACCTGCGATTAACTTGCGAACTTCGTGTTGGCTTTTGCCACAGAAAGAGCAGTAAAGCAGTTTACCGCTACCACCCTCTTTGCTTTTATCTGTCATTCGCTAACCTCTTAGCCTTAACTCTCTATGCTTGAGTGTATATCAATTTGAATCACTTTGCGTTAAACAATTGCCCTGCAATTATTGACCGCGGTGATTAAGAACTGAATCCACCAAGCCGTATTCTACTGCTTGATCAGCAGACATGAAGTTATCACGATCTGTATCGCGCTCAACAACTTCTAGAGGCTGACCAGTGTGCTCTGCCAATAGTTTGTTTAGCTTTTGTTTGATCGTTAGGATCTCTTGCGCGTGAATTTGAATATCAGACGCTTGGCCTTGGAAGCCGCCAAGTGGCTGGTGAATCATTACACGTGAGTTTGGAAGCACGTGACGCTTACCAGGAGTACCACCCGCTAGTAAGAATGCACCCATAGAGCAAGCTTGACCCATACATACTGTGCTCACGTTTGGCTTGATGAACTGCATTGTGTCGTAGATAGACATGCCTGCTGTTACGCTACCGCCAGGTGAGTTGATGTAAAGATAGATATCTTTGTCTGGGTTTTCTGATTCCAAGAAAAGCAGTTGAGCCACGACAAGATTTGCCATGTGGTCTTCCACTTGACCTGTTAAGAAAATGATACGTTCTTTTAATAGACGAGAATAAATATCGTAAGAACGTTCACCACGGGAAGTCTGTTCAACCACCATAGGAACTAGTGCGTCCATAATCGATGGCATTGTATTTTTTTCTTGGTAGCTCATATTCTTATGTCCCTAAAATAAATGGCCCGAATGATTAAATCATACGGACCATTGTTAGCAGAATTGTTGACCGTACGTCAACCTTCTACGTCAGATATTACTATATTAAGCAGGTTGCTGATTCATTAGCTCGTTGAAGCTAACTTCTTTATCAGAAACTTGAGCTTTAGCGATGATTGCATCAATAGCTTGCTCTTCTAGAGCAACATTGCGCATGTTGTTCATCATTTGCTCGTTTTGCTCGTAGTAAGCAATAACTTCTGTTGGATCTTCGTATGCTGTAGCCATCTCTTCGATGATAGCTTTAACTTTCTCGTCATCAGCTTTTAGCTCTTCAGTCTTGATTACTTCACCAAGAAGAAGACCTACAACTACGCGACGTTTAGCTTGCTCTTCGAACAGCTCACGTGGAAGTTGGTCAGCAGCTTCAGTGTTGCCACCGAAACGTTGAGCAGCTTGTTGACGTAGAACACCGATTTCTTGATCGATAAGAGCAGAAGGCACGTCGATGTTGTTTTCGTTAACTAGACCGTCGATAGCTTGCTCTTTGATGCGGTTCTTAACAGCTTGCTTAAGCTCACGCTCCATGTTCTTACGAACTTCAGCTTTAAGACCTTCAACGCCGTCAGCAGCGCCGAACTTAGAAACGAATTCTTCGTTTAGTTCTGGAAGTTCACGAGCTTCAACTTTGTTCAGCTTGATAGAGAACTTAGCAGCTTTACCTTTTAGGTTTTCAGCGTGGTAATCTTCTGGGAAGTTTACGTCGATTTCGAATTCCATACCTGCTGTTTTACCAACGATACCGTCTTCGAAGCCAGGGATCATGCGACCAGCGCCCATCTCTAGTGGGAAGTTCTCAGCTTTGCCGCCTTCAAACTCTTCACCGTCGATAGAACCAACGAAGTCGATAGTTGCACGAGAACCAGCGTCAGCAGCAGCTTCAACTTCAGTCCAAGTTGCTTGTTGCTTACGTAGAGTTTCGATCATCTCTTCAACGTCAGCTTCTTTAACTTCTACTGCTGGTTTCTCAACAGTGATGTTTTCTAGACCTTTCAGCTCAACTTCTGGGTAAACTTCAAAAGTTGCGTTGAATACTAGGTCAGCGCCTTCGTTGTTTTCAACTGGTGCGAAAGTAGGTGCGCCAGCTGGGTTGATTTTCTCTTTAACGATCGCTTCGATGAAGTGACGTTGCATTACTTCGCCCATCACGTCTTGACGTACTGCTTTGCCGTACATTTTAGCAACCATCTTCATTGGCACTTTGCCTTTACGGAAACCATCGAAACGACGGTTTTTCGCGATGTTGCGTAGTTCAGCTGTAACTGCATCTTCGATGTTAGCAGCAGGAACAGTAATATTAAGACGGCGCTCTAGGCCTTCTAGCGTTTCAACAGTAACTTGCATTATATAAACCTCAAAACTGGCTCAGTAATCTGAGCATATGAGCCGTAACTTAGCTTTAATTCAAAAGCAGACGTTGTTGGCTGCATCCTTGTGTAGTGCTCTATCCGAACACCTAATTTAAAATCGAGCATTGATGTCTGAATTGATTATTCAACCAAACACCAGACTAATCAGCGATATCTTCGTTCTTCACACGTCGATTAAAACGCAATAAAGCTTGTTTTCAGAAACAAGAAAGGTATCTCCGATTAGCCTCAGGACAGAAATTTTAGACGCGACATTCTAGCGATCTGTTTAATCTCTGTCGAGCCGTTCACCTCTGCATGATGATGAATGCTCTAAATTCGTCCAACTAAGTGATACAAAAACGATCAAATCATCACTTAGCACAACAGAAATGGGGACAATAGCGACTTTTTCAAGGGAATCGAGGGCTTTTTTTGCTAAAAACCTTAAAAAGAGATCTTGCTCTTGTTTTACCCCTCAGAGTCGATAACTTTTTCAACAATCCCCGTTACAAACCCTTAACCTACACCCATCTGTTCACTCTCTGCTTTCAGCAAAAACTACCGCTATTTGCTACCATAAATGAGAGAAGACAGGCTTGATTGTTTACCAAAGAAATTAGCGGAGAGCCTTCATGTTTCAAGCTTTTAGAATCCCAATACTATTAATGGCCACATACAGTTTACTGATGGTGTTTGGCGGTCATTGGGTGTGGAGCACGAGCCATGAAAGTTTGTTAAATGATCATCAATCTAAGTTAGACCGCTTTTCGGTTCACATTTCCAGTCAATTGGACAAGTTCGCGCACATTCCAGAACTGCTTTCAAAAGACAAAGAGCTGGTCGACGCCCTGCACTCTCCAAGTAACTCTGCGCAAATCGAACTCACTAATCGCTATCTAGAGCACGTAAACTCGGTGATTCAGGCATCAGACACCTACCTACTAGACAGCATCGGCACCACCATTGCAGCCAGTAACTGGAATCAACCACGTTCTTTTATTCGTCGTAACTTTGCTTTCCGCCCCTACTTTCAAGAAGCGATTATTGGCAATGAAAATCAATATTTTGCGCTAGGTTCAACCTCAGGAAAGCGAGGCTATTATTATTCTTACCCCGTCTCCTATGCCGCCGAGATTATTGGCGTCATTGTCGTAAAGATGGATTTATCACTGATTGAAGCAAGTTGGAAAGGCAAACAGAGTTTTTTTGTTGCTGACGATAAAGACCAGATCGTATTTATGTCGAGTAACCCTGAATGGCTTTTCAAAAGCCTTGAGCCGCTAAGCGAAGCGCAACACACTCGAATTCAAGAAAGCAGGCAGTATCTCGATACCAAAATAGAAAGCCTGCACTTCTCTGGCGATTTAGACAGTGCTACCAGTCGCATTGAGTCGCCACACAAACTCGTCCAAGAGCAGTTTTTTAGCTCTTCGCGTTTCCTAGCCGAACCAAAACTCACAATCCGAGTATTTTCTCCAACCCACTTAGTTTGGTGGGATTTAGTTGCTTACCTTGTGGTTCTGAGCCTTATCTTTGCAATTATTTATCTAACAATGCAGCTCAACCACCATAGACAACAAAGACGCGCTCAGATAGACAGGCTGCAATCCGAAGCCAAGCAAAAGCTTGAATTTCAAGTGCTTGAGCGTACATCGGAGTTGCATGTTGAGATCAAACACCGTATCGAAACCGAGCATGTTCTGAGGCAAACCCAAGACGAGCTCATCCAAGCCGCCAAACTGGCAGTGCTAGGGCAGATGTCAGCGAGCATCAGTCACGAACTGAATAACCCGCTTGCCGCGATTCGCAGTTATGCCGACAACGGCCGACTGTTTCTTGCCAAAGAAAAAACCGATCGGGTTGATGACAATCTATCGCGAATCTCGGCACTCACTGATCGCATGGCGAAAATCAGCCACCAGCTTCGCTCCTTCGCCAAGAAATCCACCGCGGAAGAGCTACACACATTACAAATACTTCCAGTTTTACATTCATCGAAAGAGCTGATGAAGCCACAACTCAAGAGCGAGCGAGTTAAGGTCAACGAACTCCCTGAGACCTTTGATGCTTGCGTGCTCGCCAACGCCATTCAACTGGAACAGGTGATCATTAACCTGCTGACCAACGCGATTCAGGCGATGGAACAACAAGACGACAAACAATTAACTATTCTGTTGGAGATTAGGGAGTCCGACCATCAACAAGTCCAGACCTTGCTGATTCATGTCGATGATAACGGCCCCGGCTTCACCTCCCTTTCGAACGGAAACTTTTTTGAACCCTTCCATACCACCAAGAAAAACGGGCTTGGACTTGGACTATCGATTTCTCAACAAATAATCAGCGGAATAAATGGCAAGCTCGTTACCGGTATCAGCCCTCAAGGTGGGGCTCGATTCAGCATAGAGTTGCCCCTTATTGAACAAGAACAGCCAGCAAAAACTCAGCAATAACCAGAATACAAAGAAGTAAAGGAATCACTATGTGTCACGTCTATTTCATTGATGATGAATCCGATCTAAGAATGGCGATTGAACAGAGCTTCGAGCTCGCCGACATTGATGCCGAATTCTTTCCCGATGCGGAGTCTGCTCTGCTCGCGATTCAAGAAAACGGCTTACCTCACGTGATCATCACTGATATCTGTCTACCAGGTCTATCCGGGCATGATCTGCTCAACACCGTGATGCACAAAGACAAAGAGATCCCCGTAATTATGATTACTGGTCACGGCGATATTTCAATGGCCGTTCAAGCAATCCAATACGGCGCCTATGACTTCATTGAAAAACCTTTCGCTAATGAACGCCTAATCGAAACCACCAAGCGAGCGATAGAAAAACGTCAGCTCACCCTTGAGAACCTTGAGTTAAAACGTTCACTCAAGGCCAGCCAAGCGCTTGGCCCAAGGATCATTGGTGACACGCAATCAATGACGGAGCTGCGGTCTATCATCACTCACGTTGCCGATACTAATGCCGACATATTGCTATTTGGCGAGACCGGTACAGGTAAAGAATTAGTTGCACGTTCTCTACATGAACAAAGCAGCAGGCGGGAACAAAACTTCGTCGCGGTCAACTGTGGAGCGGTTCCTGAAAACCTAATTGAGAGTGAGCTGTATGGCCATGAGAAAGGGGCATTCACTGGCGCAGAAAGCAAACGTGTCGGTAAATTTGAATTTGCTCAAGGCGGAACTCTATTCTTAGATGAAATTGAGTCCATGCCGATGCAGGCACAAATTCGCCTATTGCGTGTATTGCAAGAACGTGTCATCGAAAGGGTTGGGTCTAATGGTCTAGTCCCTCTAGACATTCGAGTGATTGCGGCAACTAAAGTCGACCTAAAGAAAGCCGCTGAAGAAGGCACTTTCCGCCAAGATCTCTATTATCGACTCAATGTTGTGACCCTAGATTTACCGCCGCTAAGAAGCCGACAAGAAGATATCCCAGCACTCTTCCACCACTTCTTACTGGTCGCTGCAGCACGTTATGGCAAGACAGCCCCTGCCCTTCCACAAAAGGAGTTGCACGCGCTTTTGGCTCATGATTGGCCGGGAAATGTTCGAGAATTACGTAATACTGCAGAGCGTTTTGTGCTTTTAGGTAAGCTTTCTCACTTATCAGACAGCGCCACTGAAACTACTCAAGAGCTGTCTTTGGCAGAATTGGTATCTGACTTTGAAAAAAACACTTTGAAGCAGGCACTTATTGAATGCAATGGCAGTATAAAAGAGACCATGGAGAGGCTGCAATTACCGAGGAAAACCCTCTACGATAAGATGCAAAAACACCAGCTAACGAAAGAATCTTATAAGGTAGAACCAAACTAAATTAGATTTGGGAGCAAGATCACCTATACTTATTTCAATAACAGGATGTTATGCAATAAATATAATAAGGAAGTCGTTATGGGTGAGAAAACAAAAGTGCCATCGATTACCGATACTTTCGAAATAGATGGTATTTTTTATACTGACAATCATGTTGATCTATACACGCCAGAATTAGAGGCAAAACGCGCTCTGTATGAGCAGATAAACCATCATTCAAATCGTGGCAGAAATATAGATGAGGAGGTCTAGTGACCTCCTCATTTTTTATGGGTTAAATTCCATGTCACCAAATAACTACTTGGTTATGATTTCCGGCCCCATCAATGTGGTAGGTAACCATGTAGATACCCACGGCACGTAAGTGACGATAATCAGGAATAAGAACATCACGCCTACCCAAGGCAGTGCCGCTTTCACCACGTTCATCATCGACATCTTGGCGACACCTGCGGTCACAAACAAATTGAGCCCAACAGGCGGCGTTATCATCCCTATCTCCATGTTCACCACCATCATGATACCTAAGTGGATTGGGTCGATACCGAGTGCAATAGCGATTGGGAATACCAATGGCGCAACGATGATCAGCAAGCCTGATGGCTCCATGAACTGCCCACCAATCAAGAGTAAAACGTTCACGACAATCAAGAAGGTGATCGGCCCTAAGCCCGCAGAGAGCATAGACTCAGTGATCATTTGAGGAATGCGTTCTTCGGTCAGTACATGCTTAAGAATCAGAGCGTTGGCAATGATAAACAGCAGCATAATCGTCAGCTTGCCTGCATCGTAAAGCGTGTCTTTGGTGTCTTTATGGAAAAACGTTTGGAACACTTTTACCAAAGCCGGTTTTGTATTGTTCTTGTCAGCGAAAGGCCCCATATCTTTATAGATAAAGTTGGCAATAAAGAAGGCATACACCGCAGCCACTGCCGCCGCTTCTGTCGGAGTAAAGATGCCACCGTAGATACCACCTAAAATGATGACAATCAGCAGCAAACCCCAGCTCGCATCTTTTGCGGCTGCGAACATCTCGCCCCAGCCCACAAATGGCTGTGCCGGAATCTTCTTAATACGTGCTGCAATGTAGATAGCAATCATCAACATCACACCCGCCAACAGGCCAGGAATCACGCCACCTAAGAACATACGACCTACCGATACATCGGTCGCCGCCGCGTAAACCACCATCACGATTGATGGTGGAATCAAGATACCCAAAGTACCTGCGTTACAGATAACGCCTGCCGCGAACTCTTTTGAGTAACCGTTTTTGATCATACCTGCGATAACAATACTACCGATTGCTACTACCGTTGCTGGAGACGATCCAGAAAGGGCTGCGAACATCATACATGCCACAACCGACGCCATCGCTAAACCGCCGCGGAACCAACCCACCATCGCGATAGCAAAACGGATAATACGTTTCGCCACGCCACCAGTAGACATGAAGCTAGAGGCCAAGATAAAGAAAGGAATCGCTAAGAGTGTGTAGTGGCCTGCAAAAGCATTAAACAGCGTTTGTGCGACTGAAGCTAATGACGCATCTGAATGCATCAATAAGAATATTACGCTCGATAAACCGAGGGAAATTGCAATTGGTACACCGACCAACATGAAAGCAATTACCATTAAAAATAGAAATAACATTGCCATGATTAGTCTTCCTTACCGTTAGATTTTGTACTCGACTCATTCGCTTTGTTCTGCGGAGTCGAATTCAATACCGCTGTTGCATCTTCGTCAGAGCCCGCTAGCACGTCCGCTTTCAACGCATCCAGCTCTTCTTCGGCTTCATGTCCTGCAATCATGCGGTCAAGCTTGCCTGTTACCACTTGGTAAGCAACTTGAGCAAAACGGAACGTCAGCATTGCCATGCCAATCGGCAGCGCCATATAAGGAATAAAACGTGGCAGTTTCTCGTATCGCTCGCCTTCATTCAGCCAGTCAGCAAGAAACTGAAGCATCTCTGGCATTGGAATATCGTCGGTCTCATACCATGCGCGATCGGTCGCGAATGGGTACCAATAATTCCAAGAGCCGATAAGAAGTAAGATTGAAAATGCTAGGCAGCTTGTCACGGCGATTAGCGCATACACTTTGCGTAGCTTTTCTGGGGCAAGGTTGATGATCACATCAACACCAATGTGGAAGTGTTTTTTAACGCCATATGATGCGCCCACTAATACCATCCAAGCAAACATGAACACCGTCAGTTCCAGTGCCCATAAGATGTTGTCATTGAATGCGTATCGAAATACCACGTTGGCAAAAGTAAGTAGCGTCATTGCGCCAAGGAAAAATGCGATTAATGACTCTTCAATCACATCCGTAACTCTTCCGACTTTGGAAAAAAGAGAGGTTTCCAGTGCTGATTCGCTAGAATTTGGTTGTTCCATTTGAGGCTTTTCCATAATTGACTCCGCTTATAATTGTTTTAATAAGGAGTGACGAATACTCGCCACTCCCTTAGCGGTGTTATTGGTTTGAAGCTAACGCTGCATCGATAAGGTCTGAACCGATGTCTTTTTCAAACTTCTTCCATACTGGTTGAAGTGCAGCTACCCATGCTTCACGCTGTTCAGGCGTAAGTGTACGAACCTCACCACCCGCTTCGATGATGTTGTTTTTGTTCGCTAGGTTAACTTTTGAAGATTCTGCATTACGCGTCTCAGACACTTCTTGAACGATAGTGCCAAGCTGTGTGCGTACATCTTCAGGTAGGTCTTTCCAGAAGTCGTTTGACGTTACAACTAGGTAATCCAAGATACCGTGATTGGTTTCAGTCACGCCGTCTTGTACTTCAAAGAACTTCTTACCGTAGATGTTTGACCATGTGTTCTCTTGGCCATCGATAACCTTAGTTTGCAGGCCACCGTACACTTCTTTGAAAGACATCTTCTGTGGGTTAGCGCCTAGTTGTTCAAACTGAGCCACCAATACATCCGATGCTTGAACACGGAATTTCAAACCTTTTGCATCTTCAGGGCTGATAAGAGGTTTGTTCGCCGACATCTGTTTCATGCCATTGTGCCAAAACGCAAGACCTTGCAGGCCACGACGCTTCATCGCGTTCTTCAGCTTTTCACCAGATTCTGAGTTTTGGAAACGGTCAACGGCTTCTACGTCTTCAAATAGGAAAGGAAGGTCAAAAATGCGGTATTTCTTAGTGAACTTCTCAAATTTTGACAGCGATGGCGCCGCCATTTGAACATCACCATTTAACAGGGCTTCCAGTACCTTATTATCATCGTAAAGTGTTGAGTTAGGGAAAACTTGCATACAAGCTTTGCCATTCATTTCCGTGTTTACTCGCTCTTCCAGTAAAGAAGCGGCGATGCCTTTCGGGTGCTTATCGGTATTGGTTACATGACTGAATTTAATCACGATTTCACCAGGGTCACAGTTTGCAGCAGCATTAAAACTTGTGAGCGCCAGAGCAGATACAGACAGCAGGGTAAGAGGCTTAAACATTATTATTCTCCTTAGTAAACAAAGCAGCCCTTCAATGGGAACTGCGTGCTTTCACTAAGGCAATTAGCGCGCCACATTAACACAATTCATTAACAAGCCTTTAACCACAAGGCTTCATCAGATCTGCCTGCAGTTGTCGCTAACTCGCTACAAAAATTAATGGGTGGAAAATGACACATAGAATATTTGTAAATGGGTGGAAGCTGACCAATGTATTAGTAATGAATGAGGTCTGACCAAAAGCCACATTACCGATGATGTCTTGAAGTAATTTCGACCTATCCTGTAGAGTGCTGCACAACTTAGTCAGATTTACACTTAATAAGAGTTGATACCAATGAGTCAGATCTACCATCACCCAGTACAAATTTACTATGAAGATACCGATCACTCTGGTGTGGTTTATCACCCTAACTTTCTTAAATACTTCGAGCGCGCGCGCGAACATGTCTTGGGCAGCGATAAACTGGCGGAGTTGTGGAATGAGCACGGACTAGGTTTTGCGGTCTATAAAGCCAACATGACTTTTCAAGATGGAGTTGAGTTCGCTGAGATCTGCGACATCCGAACCTCTTTTGAACTCGATGGAAAATACAAAACCTTATGGCGACAAGAGGTATGGCGTAAAGATGCGACTAAGCCTGCCGTGATTGGTGATATTGAAATGGTCTGCCTTGATAAAGACAAGCAACTGCAGCCGGTACCCGCTGAAGTATTAAAAGCGATGCTTGGCGAAACGAGCTAACTTCACCTCACCAAACTAGCTCAAAAGAGATGAGACGATGAAAAGGTTCTCATCTCTATCTGCATGGGTAGCAAATTCCCGCCAAGCGTCACCGCAAACCGATACTGTTCATCCAGCCGCCCTAAGCAACACTGCCAATCTGTAGAGCTATCGTCTTGTTGAGCAGAATCCAAATTCAACCCAATCCCGCTATGTAGCCTGATTTCGCGATACAAGCCTGATTGAAAGCCTGACGAACTGAGTTCCAATGCTTGCTTGGTCAAAAATGTTTGCTTGGTTAAAAATGTTCGCTTGGTCAAATTAGAGAAATCGAACGAGAAGCTTCGCAACGATGTGGCGAGCCCCTTGCCTGTCGCTTTGATGTACGACTCCTTCAGCGCCCACAGATCGAAAAAACGCTCTCTCTGCAGCTCTTTACTAAGTTCAAGTAAATCCGCTAATTCTTTATCTGAAAAATAGTGCTTCATGATCGAATCGATATTGGTCGAGCTTCTTGCATGTTCGATGTCGACACCTAATTGAACTGGCTTCCCTTCTCGTTGGCAAACCGCGATTAACAAATGTTCTTTGCTATGACTGATATTGAAATTTAGCCCCGTCATGAGTTGCTGTTCGGCGACTAAACTGGGCTTTCCTTTCTCGCCATATTCAAAGCGCCACGCTTCGGGCATTAAATCAGAATAGCTAGACAACACCTTTCTTAGGTAGTTGCGAACATACAGGGCTTGAACTTGAGGTGAGGGCATTCGATACCGCTCGACTTTCGCTATTTCATCAGCTGTGAGTGTCTGTTTGAGGTGTGACTTACTACCGACATCATCACGCAAATCACTCAAAGAACATAGCCACAAATCAACGATTGGATTTTCCAATTTACTCACGCTCACTTCTTCAAGCCACTTATCAAAAAAACACCAAAACGAACAAATTTAAGTCACCTATGATTTGAGATAAACATAGAGATTCTGCGCAGGAAACACCCTTCATATAGGGACTTAAACCTAACTTTTAAAATAATAACAAATTAAAACACAGATCACACTCCACCTTACGGAACAGACATCTATTAAATGTTACTTACAAAAATCTGACATAGATCTCACCAAGTCAAAAAATAGAGTATAAACACTAAAAAACCACTCATACCCATTAATTATCAATAAGTTAATTCCATTAAAAATACAAAAAACAAAAGTTCAATGAAATCATCTGGTCTGAACAGATCATAGTGGCCTCTGGGAGCATTGTATCGACCACTCACCTCGGGTAGCCTGCTCAACCATTAAACAAATTCACACGTTTTTATTGCGGATACCTGCTTTGCATAAAGCAGTACTTTGGACAGGATTTAAATGGACATTAACCTCACATTCGAATGCCCTCTTCTCGCATGAAAAACGTAATCAACCCCTGCAAGTCACTGTACTTCGCACTCCCTATTTCAGTCAGGTGGCCGACTTTCGGTAGCCTTACTCTTCAGCTGCGTTTGCCCAAATCTGTCTCAGATTTATTTTCGATTTATTTAAAAGCGCAGCCTCAAAACACGACATCGCCCTCAGTGATTTCAAGTGGAGACTCATAATGAGCCAACCCGAAAAAAATACACCGGAATCAGTCGACGACACTCGACTTAATAAACGCCTTAAAGACATGCCAATTGCTATCGTTGGTATGGCAAGCATGTTTGCGAACTCTCGCTACCTAAACAAGTTCTGGGATTTGATCAGCGAAAAGATCGATGCAATTACCGAAGTGCCTGATACGCACTGGCGCCCAGAAGATTACTACGATTCAGATCGTACTACGCCAGACAAGTCTTACTGTAAGCGCGGCGGTTTCATCCCAGAAGTTGACTTCAACCCAATGGAATTCGGTCTTCCGCCAAATATCCTAGAACTGACTGATACGTCACAGCTGCTTTCTCTGATCGTGGCAAAAGAAGTACTTGAAGATGCGAAGCTTCCTGAAGGTTACGATCGCGATAAGATCGGTATCACGCTCGGTGTAGGCGGTGGTCAGAAGATCGCTCAAAGCTTGAATGCTCGTCTCCAATACCCTGTTTTGAAAAAAGTCTTCAAGAGCAGTGGCATCAACGATGAAGACAGCGAAATGCTGATCAAAAAATTCCAAGACCAATACATCCACTGGGAAGAGAACTCATTCCCTGGTTCATTGGGTAACGTAATTTCAGGTCGTATCGCTAACCGCTTTGACCTTGGTGGCATCAACTGTGTGGTAGACGCTGCGTGTGCTGGTTCTCTAGCCGCAATGCGCATGGCACTGAGCGAGCTGGTTGAAGGCCGCAGTGAAATGATGATTACAGGTGGTGTGTGTACTGATAACTCACCAACCATGTACATGAGCTTCTCTAAAACCCCAGCATTCACTACAAACGAAACCATTCAACCTTTCGACATCGATTCAAAAGGCATGATGATTGGTGAAGGCATCGGCATGGTTGCTCTTAAGCGTCTTGAAGATGCAGAGCGCGATGGCGACAGAATCTATTCAGTGATTAAAGGGGTCGGTTCTTCTTCGGATGGTAAGTTCAAGAGTATTTACGCACCTCGCCCTGAAGGACAAGCAAAAGCACTCAAACGTGCTTACGATGATGCTGGTTTCGCACCGCACACGCTTGGCCTTTTAGAAGCGCACGGCACAGGTACAGCGGCAGGAGATGTTGCTGAATTTGGTGGCTTAAACTCGGTATTCAGTGAAAACAATGAAGAGAAGCAACACATTGCGTTAGGCTCTGTGAAATCTCAAATTGGTCACACCAAATCAACTGCGGGTACTGCAGGTTTAATCAAAGCTGCATTAGCACTGCACCACAAAGTACTGCCGCCAACGATCAACGTATCGGCTCCGAATCCTAAGCTGGATATCGAGAACTCACCGTTCTACCTAAACACACAAACGCGTCCTTGGATGAAACGTGTCGACGGCACCCCACGCCGTGCAGGTATCAGCTCATTCGGTTTTGGTGGCACTAACTTCCACGTTGTATTGGAAGAGTACACACCAGAGCACGCTCGCGGTGACAAATACCGTCAACGCCAAGTGCCGCAAACTCTGTTATTCAGCGCGGAATCTCGTCAAGCACTGATCAATGAGCTCAAGCAGGTTTCAACTCAAGCTGCAGACGCTGCGTTCAAACTAGAAGCGCTTGCTGATCAACACGCTCTGCGTGAAGTTAACGCGAAACATGCTCGCCTTGGTTTAGTTGTCACTGACCAAGCAGACCTTCAAGCGCAACTGACTCAAGCAGTTTCTATGCTTGAGAGCCAAACAAAAACACATTGGCAGATGCCAAACGGTACTAGCTACCGTGAGTCGGCACTGATTGCAGAAAATGGTGCGGGTAAAGTAGCAGCTCTGTTTGCAGGTCAAGGTTCGCAATACCTAAACATGGGTCGCGAGCTTGCATGTCACTACCCTGAGATGCGTCAACAGCTTGCTCAAGCGGATCAAGTATTTGGTCAGCACAAGAAAACGGCTCTGTCGCAAATTCTGTTCCCAATTCCAACTTTCACACCAGAAGCAACCAAAGCTCAAGAAGCGGTGTTAACCAACACCGCCAATGCTCAAAGTGCGATTGGTACTGTGTCTATGGGTCAGTTCGACATCATGACTCAAGCTGGCTTCAAAGCTGACATGGTCGCAGGCCACAGCTTTGGTGAGCTAAGCGCACTATGTGCATCGGGTGTTATCTCGCAAGACGATTACTACCAGCTAGCTTTCGCTCGTGGCAATGCGATGGCTGCAACACCAGAACAAGGTGACAGCGGTACGATGTTTGCGGTCATCCTAGACGCAGACAAACTTCCAACCGTTGAAAGCTGCATCAGCCAATTCGAAGGCGTGAGCATTGCCAACTACAACGCTCCGACTCAACTGGTTATTGCAGGTCCAACTGCGACGGTTCAACAAGCAGCACAAGCGCTCACTGAACAAGGCTTCAAAGCAATTGCTCTTCCAGTATCTGGTGCTTTCCACACACCGCTTGTTGCTCACGCTCAAAAACCATTTGCTGCTGCAATTGATAAAGCTTCATTCAGCGCTCCAACGCTGCCGCTTTACTCAAACGCAACGGGTAAGTTGCACAGCAAAGACTCTAAAGCGATCAAGAAAGCGTTCAAGCAACATATGCTGCAATCGGTTCGTTTCAGTGAGCAAATTGAAGCGATGTATGAAGCAGGCGCGCGCGTATTCGTTGAGTTCGGTCCGAAAAACATTCTTCAAAAGCTGGTTGAAAAAACATTGGCTGATAAGAACGAAGAGCTTTACGCAATCAGCATCAACCCAAGCCCTAAAGGTGACAGTGACCAACAGCTTCGTTTAGCTGCGGTTCAACTGTGTGTGGCAGGTGTTTCATTAGACAACATTGACCCTTACCAAGCTGACATTGCTGTACCTGCAAAGGCATCACCAATGAACATCAAGCTGAATGCAACCAACTACATCAGCCCTGCTACTCGTAAGAAAATGGATCAATCATTGGCTTCGGGCAACGTCACCGAAAAGACTGAGATTGTTGAAGTGAAAGTTGAAGTCGAGAAAATCGTGGAAAAAGAAGTGATTAAAACAGAAATCGTTGAAGTACCTGTGGCTGCTCCTCAAGCTTCAAATGTACAACAGTCAGCTGCTCCAGCACCAAGAGCACAAGTAGCAACAACAACTCAGCAGCCTCAAGTAGCACAACCTGCACCAGCGACTATTCAGCCAGCAGCTTCAGTAACGGTTGATGAATCTTCACTGCAATCGTTCTTCAATGCTCAACAACAAGCAGCAGAAGTACATCAGCAATTCTTAGCGATTCCTCAGCAATACGGTGACACATTCAATACCCTAATGTCTGAGCAAGCGAAAATGGCAACAGCAGGCGTAGCAATTCCTGAGAACCTACAGCGTTCTATGGAGATGTTCCACCAACACCAAGCTGAAACGCTAAAAGCGCACGCTCATTACCTAGAAATGCAAGCGCACAGCAACAACTCAGCACTTAATATGCTGACGCAAGGTTCAGTACAAACGGCACAACCCACCTTCGTTGCGCCAGCAAATGCTCAACCAGCGATTCAAGCTCCAGCTGCTCCAACAGCTATCGTTCAACAGCCTGTAGCTCAAGTACAAACTGCTCCTGTACAAGCGGCGCCAGCTCCAACAGTAGTAGCTCAACCTGTGCCAGTTAAAGCGCAACCGGCTCCTGTGGCTGCACCAGTAGCAGTACAATCAGCCGATGCTGAAAAAGTGATGCTTGAAGTAGTTGCCGAGAAAACGGGTTACCCAACGGAAATGCTTGATCTAGAAATGGACATGGAAGCAGACCTTGGTATCGACTCAATCAAGCGCGTAGAGATCCTTGGTACCGTTCAAGACGAAATGCCAAACCTACCTGAGCTGAACCCTGAAGATTTAGCTGAGTGTCGTACGCTTGGTGAAATCGTTACCTACATGAACAGCAAGATGCCAGCATCAGTGCCTGTTGCCGCACAGCCAAGCGCAACCGCTCCTGTTCAAACATCTAATGGTCTTGACGCAAAAGTCGTTCAACAAACCATGCTAGAAGTGGTTGCTGAGAAGACAGGTTACCCAACGGAAATGCTTGATCTAGAAATGGATATGGAAGCAGACCTTGGTATCGACTCAATTAAGCGTGTTGAGATTCTTGGTACGGTTCAAGATGAACTGCCGACTCTTCCAGAGCTAAACCCTGAAGATTTAGCTGAGTGTCGCACTCTTGGCGAAATCGTTGACTACATGAACAGCAAGCTTCCAGCTTCTGCTCCCGTGTCTTCACAAGCACCAGTAGTTGCCCCGGCAACATCTAACAATGGTCTAGATGCCGCTGTCGTTCAGAAAACCATGCTAGAAGTAGTCGCAGAGAAGACGGGCTATCCGACTGAAATGCTAGACCTAGCAATGGACATGGAAGCGGACCTTGGTATCGACTCAATCAAGCGTGTTGAAATCCTAGGCACGGTTCAAGACGAGCTACCGACTCTTCCAGAACTGAACCCTGAAGACCTCGCTGAGTGTCGTACTCTAGGCGAGATAGTCGACTACATGAACAGCAAGCTTCCAGCTTCTGCTCCAGTAGCGGCTCAAGCATCTGCACCAGTACAAGTAGTATCAAACGGTTTAAACGCAGAACAAGTTCAAAGCACAATGCTGAGCGTAGTGGCTGATAAAACAGGCTACCCAACAGAAATGCTCGACCTAGCAATGGACATGGAAGCAGACCTTGGCATCGACTCCATCAAACGTGTTGAAATTCTTGGTACAGTTCAAGACCAGCTACCAACGCTGCCAGAGCTAAACCCTGAAGATTTGGCTGAGTGTCGTACTCTGGGTGAAATCGTTGCTTACATGAACAGCAAGCTAGGCGCTAATGAAGCTCCTAACGCAGCACCTGTTTCAGATTCAGTTGTAGAAAGCACGAGCAACGACCTAAACCCTGCTCATGTTCAATCAACCATGATGGAAGTAGTTGCCGACAAAACAGGTTACCCAGCAGAAATGCTCGACCTAGCGATGGACATGGAAGCAGACCTTGGTATCGACTCTATCAAACGCGTTGAAATTCTAGGTACAGTTCAAGACCAACTACCAACGCTGCCAGAGCTAAACCCTGAAGACCTAGCTGAGTGTCGTACGCTTGGTGAAATCGTTACCTACATGCAAAGCAAGCTATCCGCTGCTGCACCCGTAGCGACTCCAAAAGTTGAATCAGTAACGCCTATCGCAGAAACAGCGACAGCGGAACTTCCTCCACACAATGAGGTAGCGCTAAAAAAGCTACCAGCGGCAGATAAACTCGTCGATTGTTTCTCAAAAGACGCTTGTGTCGTGATCACAGATGATGGTCACAACGCCGGTGTTCTAGCAGAGAAGTTGACCGCTAACGGCATTCAAGTTGCTGTAGTGCGTAGTGCTCTTTCTGCCGCGTCACCTTTAAACAGTGAAATCGCAAGCTACACACTTAACAGTATCGATGATGCGGGTGTGACAGCTGTGATTAACGACATCGAAGCAGAGCTTAAAATGTCGAACAAAGTGATTGCTGGCTTCATTCATTTACAAGCTATCGTTGATACGAAACAAAGCAACGAGCAAGCGGTTAACTTGAATGCAGACTCAAGAGCTTCACTGACAACAGCGTTCTTATTCGCCAAGCACCTAAATGGTCAGCTGAATACCGTTTCTGGTCGCAGCGTGTTCTTCACACTAAGCCGTATCGATGGTGGCTTTGGTTACCTAGATACTAAGCAATTGATGAATGCGGAACTTAACCAAGCCGCGCTGTCTGGTCTAACTAAGACACTAAGCCATGAATGGTCAAACGTGTTCTGCCGCGCATTGGATGCTGACGCTTCTATTGATGCACGTCACCTAGCTGAAGCTATCACAGGCGAACTGTTCGATATCGATACCAACACGGTTGAAATCGGCCTTAGCCATGCAGAAAACGGTGAATCTGGTCGTGCAACATTGATTGCTGCAACACCAGGTGCTGCACAAACCAAAAACACAGGCGCTCAACTCACCAAAAGCGACAAAGTTCTCGTGACGGGTGGCGCTAAAGGCGTGACGTTTGAATGTGCACTGACGCTTGCTAAGCAATGTAAGTCTCACTTCATTCTTGCAGGTCGTAGTAAGCATATTACTTCAGCTGAGCTGCCTCAGTGGGCTCAAGGCAAGCAAGAGAAAGAGCTAAAACCAGCGGCTATCGCTCACCTACAAGCAACAGGTGACAAACCAACGCCGAAGAAAGTTGATGCTTTGCTAAAACCTGTATTGAGCAGCCTTGAAATCAACGCAGCACTTGCCGCTTTCAACGAGATTGGCGCGAGCGCTGAATACCTAAGTCTAGATGTGTCGAGCCATGAGTCAGTAGCGAAAACGCTGGCGAATTTCGAAGGCATCACAGGTCTTATCCACGGTGCAGGCGTACTGGCTGACAAGCACATTCAAGATAAAACACTTGATGAACTGAACATGGTTTACGGCACGAAAGTTGGCGGACTAGAAGCAGTTCTTAGTGGCCTTGATAGCAGTAAGTTAAAACTGATTGCGATGTTCTCTTCGGCGGCGGGTTTCTACGGTAACACAGGCCAAAGTGACTACTCGATGTCTAACGAGATCCTAAACAAAGCAGCTCTGCAGCTGTCTGCTCGTAACCCTCAAGCGAAAGTGATGAGCTTCAACTGGGGACCGTGGGACGGTGGCATGGTAAACGCAGCACTGAAACGTATGTTTACAGAGCGCGGTGTGTACGTAATTCCTCTTCAGGCGGGTGCAGAGCTATTTAGTTCTCAACTACTGAACGAAACTGGCATTCAACTGCTGGTTGGCACGAGCATGCAAGGTTCTGACAACAAGGAAGCTGCTGTAAAAAAGCTTAATGCGGAGTCTGTGCATCTTGCAGAGAGTCCGCTGAATACAAGCATTACTGTGACACGTCATCTTGATCCGAAGGCATTGCCTTTCATTCATGATCACTGCATTGCCGGTAACCCAGTGTTACCGACAGTGTGTGCCATCCAATGGATGCGTGAAGTGGCAGAGCAACTGTTAGGGGTAAACGTTAGCGTTCACAACTACAAACTGCTTAAGGGTGTGATTTTTGATACTGATGAAGTGCAAGAGCTAAAACTGGTTCTTTCTTCTGATGCTAAATCAAAAGAGCAGCTAAAAGCAGTGATCAGTTGCCAAGGGCGACCACAGTATCAAGCTCAGTTGCAAGTTGCCTCTGTGCAAGTATCTGAAGATGTTCAACAAGCGTCAGAAAAGCGCTTTGAAGCCAACACTTCTACACCTGTAACAACGGCACAAGCTCTATACAGTGACGGCACTCTGTTTCACGGACCAAGACTGCAAGGTATCACCTCAGTCGAACGCTTTGACGACTTAGGCTTATTGGCTCAATGCCAGTTACCTCAGATTGAAAACAGCGACTGCGGATCATTTATTCCTAAGCAAGGTTTTGGCGATAGCCAGCCATTTGCTGAAGATTATCTGTTGCAAGCCATGTTGGTATGGGCTCGATTGAAATACGGCGCGGCAAGCCTACCGTCTGCAATCGGTGAGTTTATTTGTTACGCACCGATGCACAATGGCGACCAAGGTTGGCTAGAGCTGAGCGTGATAAAAAGCACGGCTCGTTCGCTGCAAGCTGATATCTCGCTTTACCACCAAGATGGTCGTTTAAGCGCAGTAATGAAAGGTGCCAAAGTCACCATCAGCAAGAGCTTAAACGACGCATTTTTGCCGAAGTCTAGCTCAGCAGTATCTAAGAAAGAGGCGACTAAGAACGCAGAAAAGGAGCAATTGTCATAGTGACTGTTCCTACTAATAAAGCGATGCCATTGCGCATCGCTCTTTTAGCTCAGCCAGCAAACGCAGCTGAGCTTTCTGCCGACTTATTATCTTCATTCCCTGAATTGGTTTCTGTTGTGGTTGATGGCAATTTTAATCAAGCACTTACTCAAGCAATTGAGGCAGTCCATCAAGGTAGTGCTGTTAAGCTCTGTTTGGATAATCACTCTCCATCATTGGTGATGTTGAGTGCGCTGAATGCTGCTCAGAATAAAATTCACCCACACGCGAATTTGGCGAGCTTTGTAGATACAGCTACCGGAAATAGCATTCAGCTAGCTCTGGATATTGCACGCCGCCCCGCTGCAGATTTAAGCCATCAACAGCAATACTCAACCCTATCTGCTTCGCAGCAGTTTAATGAGTTATTGAATATGATTGAGGCGATATCGAGCCGTTCATTGCCGAGCTATTCATTACCGAGCCATTATTGGTTCACTGAGCCGAACAAAGCACGTGTTGCTGCGTTAACTTTCAGTGACGATAGCCAAAAAGCCACCAGCCTGATATTGACTCAAGCGACCGGTTTGCAAGAACCAAAGCCACTGCTATCGAGCGAGCGTTTGATGTTTGTGGTTTCTGGCTACGACCAAGCCGAATTGGTTTCTCAGTTAACCTCGTTAAGAGTGGAGCTTCAATGCGTTAACGAAGCGGCAGACAGCGAACTTGCTATCGCCACCCTGATGCATTCAAACCTAAGTCACTTCCAAAGCATTCAACACAACGCTGGCCTTAGCGCGAACATAGTGATTCAAGCGGCTTCAATTGATGCTGCATTGCAAGAAATCACAGCGCTAGAAAATGCGCTGCCAAAAGTAATGGCTGACAATAGCCAATACAAAACTCCGGCAGGCAGTTGTTTCTCTCCCAAGCCTCAAAGCAAAGGTGGCGTTGCATTTGTTTACCCTGGTGTTGGCACGGTTTATCCCGGCATGTTGCGCGAGTTTCACCACCATTTCCCACAGTTATTTGCTCGCTTAGAACGTGAAGGTAACTTGAAAGAGATGCTGCAGGCTGAAAAAACCTATGCTGAAGACGCGCAAGAAATGTCGCTCAGTGAGCTGGCAATTGCAGGTGTGGGCAGTAGTTATCTGTTAACACAACTGCTGTGTGAAGAATTCAAAGTGCAGCCCGATTTCGCCTTGGGTTACTCCAAGGGTGAAGCTTCCATGTGGGCTAGCTTGAATGTTTGGAAAAACCCACATGCGCTGATTGAGATGACTCAAACTAGCCCTATTTTCACCACGGCTATTTCTGGCGAACTCACCGCAGTACGTCAAGATTGGCAGCTAAACAGCGACGAAAGCATCCAATGGAATAGCTTTGTGGTTCGCAGTGATGCGCAAGCGATTGAGGCTCTGTTACCAGAATTCCCACGCGCTTACCTTGCCATTATCCAAGGTGACACCTGCGTACTAGCCGGTTGTGAAAGCACATGTCGTGCATTGCTCAAAAAACTGGGTAAACGTGGCATTGCCGCGAATCGTGTTACTGCAATGCACACTACACCAGCATTAAGCCAACATAGCCAAGTGCGAGAGTTTTACACGCAACCACTGTTTGACGAGTTGCCAAAGCATATCCGCTTTATCAGCGCAGCAGGTCTACCGACTGGCGCACCAATCAATATCGACAGCGACAGCATCGCCCTTTCGATTGCCGACACCTTCTGTTCAACGCTGGATTTCACCGCGTTGATCCAGAGTGCGCGTCAGCAAGGTGCTCGTCTGTTTGTCGAAGTAGGTGCCGATCGTCAAACCAGCACATTGATCGACAAGATCAATCGTAGCGACAACGAAGCCGACCAGTACTGCACAATCGCTTCCAATGCCAAGGGTGGTGACGATATTGTCACGCTCATCAAGTGCATTGGTCAGCTCATTACTCATCAAATTCCACTGTCTGTCGAGCCTCTTACCCAAGGGCTAGAACAACAGGTCACCGCCGCTAAGCAATTAAGTGGTGTGTCTCAAGGCAGCGCAGTGAATCATCAAGGAGAGCTAGTATGAGTTCTCAATCGAAACCATCTCAATATAAATATCAGGCTCAGAACAAACAGCAAGTGAAGTGCAATAAGATCGCGATTGTTGGTATTGCTAACCAATACCCAGAAGCGGATACGCCAAAAGACTTTTGGCAAAACTTGCTGAATAAAAAAGATTCTCGAACCACATTAAGCGCTGAAAAGTTAGGCGCTAAACCTGAAAGCTATCAGGGCGTGCAAGGTGAATCAGACCGCTTTTACTGTGATAAAGGCGGCTACATCGAAAACTTCAATTTCGACAGCAATGGCTACCGCTTAACCACGGAATCATTCAAAGGTATCGACCAGAGTTTCCTATGGGCTTTGGATACCAGTCGTAAGGCGTTAGTCGACGCAGGCATTGATCTTAATGCCAGTGTTTTAGAGCGCACTGGCGTGATCATGGGTGCCCTTTCGTTCCCAACCACACGTTCAAACGACCTGTTTCTGCCGATGTATCACTCGGTGGTCGAGAAAGCACTCAAACATAAATTGGCTAATGACCAATTTTCACTGCTGCCAACCAATGAAACCGCGCAAGACCTCAACCCGATCAACGGTGCGGCAGCACACAACGCCTCTAAGTTAGTCGCTGATGCATTGGGTCTTGGCAACGTGCAACTTAGCCTAGATGCGGCATGTGCAAGTTCAGTGTATTCATTGAAATTAGCGTGTGATTACCTGAACACAGGCAAAGCCGACATGATGTTGGCAGGCGCGGTATCCGGTGCTGACCCATTCTTTATCAACATGGGTTTTTCCATCTTCCACGCTTACCCTGACCACGGTGTGTCGGTTCCGTTTGATAGCAACAGTAAAGGTCTGTTTGCTGGCGAAGGTGCCGGTGTTTTAGTCCTAAAACGCTTAGCTGATGCAGAGCGTGATGGCGACAACATTTACGCAGTTGTCAGCGGTATTGGCTTGTCGAACGATGGCCGTGGCCAGTTCGTATTAAGCCCAAACAGCAAAGGACAAGTACAAGCCTTTGAACGCGCTTACGAAGCTTCAAACCTATCACCAGACAGCATTGAAGTGATTGAGTGTCACGCAACTGGCACACCATTAGGTGACAAGGTTGAGTTAACCTCAATGGAGCGTTTCTTTGCTGACAAATTGAATGGTTCTAACCCGCCATTGATTGGCTCTGCGAAGTCCAACCTCGGCCACTTACTGACTGCGGCGGGTATGCCGGGGATCATGAAGATGATCTTTGCGATGAAAGAAGGCGTGCTTCCTCCAAGTATTAATTTGGACAAGCCACTGTCTTCACCAGAAGGTTTATTTGGCTCACAGACGCTACCAACACAGGTTCAACCTTGGCCAAATAAAGCGGGCAACTCAGAACGCTGCGCGGGTGTTTCAGTATTTGGTTTCGGTGGTTGCAACGCTCACTTACTGCTTGAAGCGTATTCAGATACTAGTCATGTAAACCAGACTCAAGAGTCGGCTTCTCCAAGCCTACAGCCGTCTAATTTAAGCATTACTGGCCTCGCGTCTCACTTCGGTTCTCTGCAAAGCATCAATGCGCTAAGCACTGCGATTGAGACCAACAACGATGCTTTCATTGCCTTGCCTAAGAAGCGCTGGAAAGGTTTAGACCAACATCCAGAACTACTGAATCAGTTTGGTTTACACGGTATTCCAAACGGAGCCTACATCGATCAGTTCGATCTCGACTTCCTTCGCTTTAAAGTGCCGCCAAATGAAGATGACCGTTTGATCTCTCAGCAGTTGCTACTGATGAAAGTTGCAGACGAAGCCATCAAAGATGCCAAGCTTGTAGCAGGCCAAAAGGTTGCTGTACTGGTAGCGATGGAAACTGAGCTTGAGATGCACCAATTCCGTGGACGCGTAAACCTGCATAGCCAACTGGCTGACAGCTTTGCCAACATGGGTATTGAGCTAACACAAGATGAATACCAATCGCTAGAAACCATCGCGATGGACAGTGTGATGGACGCAGCCAAGCTGAACCAATACACCAGTTTCATCGGCAACATCATGGCTTCGCGTATCTCTTCATTATGGGACTTTAACGGCCCTGCCTTTACGATTTCAGCCGCTGAACAATCAGTTGCTCGTTGTATCGATGTCGCGCAAAACCTAATGTCGCAAGAATCCATGGACGCAGTCGTGATTGCAGCCGTTGACCTTAGTGGCAGTGCGGAACATGTGATTCTGAAGAACAGCATGAGCCCAGTGTCACTTGCTCCAAAATTCGGACAACCGCAAGACGGCAGTTGGAATGTGGGCGAAGGCGCAGGTGCGATTGTTCTTGTTGAAGAGAGTCGAGTAGCGAGCAACCAAGAGACAGCTTACGGCAGTATCAACGCCTTAGCCTTTGGTTCAAGCGAGCGTAACAGCGCCGTTACCGATGAATTACTGACTCAAGTCGGCATGAGCTCGAATGACGTTTCTCTGCTTGAGCTTAACCATGCTCCTGAGTTTTCATCACATGAATCTTTGCCTATCAGCCTAGGGACCACAAAGACGACTCAAGCGAGCCAACGTGTTGGTCACTGCTCGGCAGCTTCTGGCATGGCGAGCCTGCTACACGGTCTCCTTAACCTGAACCTTGCCCCTCTGAATCCAAGCATCAGTTCTAAGAACGCGATTGTTGCCAACATCAGCGAAGGACAATGCTCACAGCTACTACTAAGCCAATCGAGTGTTGAATCTCAATCACTTTCCGTTCGTTTAAGCAATGAACTGGCGAGCGATGCTAAACGTCAATTAGTGAAGCAAGTGACTCTTGGTGGTCGTGATATCTATCAACATATTGCCCAAACCCCAGTGACCAACTTGGCAACGATTCAACAGAAAGCTTCTGGTAAACAAGCAGTAAGAGTGGCGTCGATTCCAACGACAGCAAGCATTCAAGCAGCCCTTGTGCAAAAAGAGTTAGAGAAGAAAGCATTAGCGCAGAACGCGGTAGAGCCAGTCATCGAAACTCCTACATCAGTATCCCCTACTCTGGCGCCAACGCGCCACAGTCAGCTAACAGGTAACCACAGCAATATGACTCATGTCCTATCCGCTAAAAATGGCGTATCGAATATCGACGCTAATAAGGATGCAGCATTACAGCCGTCTGTAACACCACACAACCAAGCTTTTGCTCAAAATCAGCAAGCAGCTCAACAGGTACACAAAGCATTCCTGCACACTCGAGCCCAAGGCATGCAGATGGCTGATGCGCTATTGAAAGCACAGCTAAACGCAGTCACGTCTGGTTTAGATAGCAATGCCCTTATTCAACAAACGACAGGCCATCAAACGAATGGTCAACAAACACCAGCTCTGCCTGTTCAAGCTCAACCAGCTCAGGTTCAGTCAGCGCCAGTAAACGCACTTGCGACACCTGCACCAGTAAAACCTATCCGTAAGCCATGTATCTGGGATTACGATGATCTGGTTGAATACGCGGAAGGCGACATCGCCAATGTATTTGGCCCTGACTACGCGATCATCGATAGCTACTCGCGCCGCGTTCGCCTACCAACCACAGACTACCTATTGGTATCTCGTGTAACCAAGCTCAACGCGACCGTTAACGAATACAAGCCAAGCACCATGACCACCGAATACGACATCCCAGTTGATGCGCCGTATCTTGTCGATGGTCAGATCCCTTGGGCTGTTGCAGTTGAATCAGGTCAGTGCGACCTAATGCTAATCAGTTACTTAGGCATTGATTTTGAAAACAAAGGCGAACGTGTTTATCGCCTGCTTGATTGTACGCTGACCTTCCTTGGCGACTTGCCTCGTGGTGGCGATACGCTGCGTTACGACATCTCAATCAACAGCTTTGCTCGCAATGGCGACACGCTACTGTTCTTCTTCTCGTACGAATGTTTCGTTGGCGACAAGATGATCCTGAAAATGGATAACGGTTGTGCAGGCTTCTTCACTGACGAAGAGCTAGCAGACGGCAAAGGTGTGATTCACACTGAAGATGAAATCAAGGCTCGTAAGCTGGCAACTAAGCAACGCTTCGACCCAATATTGCACTGCCCTAAAACCCAGTTTAACCACCAAGAATTGCGTCATCTACTGACTGCCAACATTGCAGAATGTTTTGGTCCAACTCACCAATCCAATAGCCACCAGCCTTCTTTATGCTTCAGCTCAGAGAAGTTCATGATGATCGAAAAGGTCAGCCGTGTTGAACCGCAAGGCGGCACATGGGGACTTGGGCTGATTGAAGGTCACAAGCAGCTAGAACCTGAGCACTGGTACTTCCCTTGTCACTTCAAAGATGATTCAGTAATGGCTGGCTCTTTGATGGCAGAAGGTTGTGGTCAACTGCTTCAATTCTTCATGATGCACCTTGGCATGCATACGCTTGTTCAAAATGGTCGTTTCCAACCGCTTGAAAATGCGCCTCAACAAGTACGCTGTCGTGGTCAAGTTCTCCCACAATCGGCAGAGCTGACTTACCGCATGGAAGTGACCGAGATTGGTCTAAGCCCTCGCCCATACGCGAAAGCTAACATCGATATTTTACTGAACGGCAAAGTGATTGTTGATTTCCAAAACTTGGGTGTGATGATCAAAGAAGACGACGAATGTACTCGTTACCTACCTTCTTTAGAAACAGCTGTCGCGACTCCTGTTATCGAAAACTTGGGCCATACGCCAGCAGTGAACCAACAAGCTTCAGCAAATGCGCCACTTATGGCGCAAATTGAAGACCTAGAAACGGCGCCAAACAAAGGTGTCGTTCCTCTTCAACACGTTGAAGCTCCGGTGACTCCTGATTACCCAAATCGCACACCCGATACGGTTCCATTCACGCCTTATCACATGTTCGAATTCGCGACTGGCGATATCGAGAAATGTTTCGGTCCTGATTTCTCTATCTACCGTGGCATGATTCCACCACGTACTCCGTGTGGCGACCTACAGCTAACCACTCGTGTCGTTGAAATCGATGGTAAGCGTGGCGACTTCAAGAAGCCTTCATCGTGTATCGCTGAATACGAAGTGCCAGAAAATGCATGGTACTTTGATGAAAACAGCCACCACACCTTAATGCCTTACTCGGTGTTGATGGAGATTTCACTGCAGCCAAACGGCTTTATCTCTGGCTACATGGGCACAACACTGGGCTTCCCAGGTGAAGAACTGTTTTTCCGCAACCTAGATGGCAGCGGCAAAATGCTGCGTAACGTCGACTTGCGTGGCAAAACAATTACCAACGATTCTCGTCTGCTTTCAACAGTAATGATGGGCACCAACATCGTACAGAGCTTCAGCTTCGAACTGAGCA
The DNA here is from genome assembly GCF_041467855.1 of Vibrio sp. 10N.247.311.51. Lineage (NCBI taxonomy): Bacteria > Pseudomonadati > Pseudomonadota > Gammaproteobacteria > Vibrionales > Vibrionaceae > Vibrio > Vibrio sp. 10N.247.311.51. Next base: position 273,528 of record NZ_JBFSVK010000002.1, read on the forward strand.
CTGACGGCGTGCCTTTCTACCAAGGTACAGCGGTATTTGGTTACTTCAAGGGCGCAGCACTGAAAGATCAGCTTGGTTTGGACAACGGTAAAGTAACTCACCCTTGGCACGTTGATAACAACCGCACGCCGGATGTAAACATCAACCTACTAGACAAAACGACGCGTTACTTCAATGCACCCGTTTCAGCTACTGGTGAAGTGCAAGAGCATTACCAACTGGCTGGCGGTCGTTTGAACTTTATCGATACGGTGCAGATCACCAGCGATGGTGGTAAAGACGGTCTGGGTTACCTATACGCTGAGCGTACAATTGACCCAAGCGATTGGTTCTTCCAGTTCCACTTCCATCAAGATCCGGTAATGCCAGGCTCTCTAGGTGTCGAAGCGATCATCGAGCTAATGCAAACCTACGCGCTAAACAAAGATCTCGGCGCTGGCTTCCGCAATCCGAAGTTTGGTCAAATCCAATCTGAAGTGAAATGGAAATACCGTGGTCAGATTAACCCTCTGAACAAACAGATGTCTCTGGATGTACATATCACTGCGATTAAAGACGAAAACGGTAAACGTATCATCGTTGGCGACGCAAACCTGAGCAAAGATGGTCTGCGTATTTACGAACTGAAAGACATCGCAATTTGTATCGAAGAAGCCCCTGCGAACGATAAAGCATAAGCCGCTATTAGTGACAGAGACAGAGAACTAGGAAAGAATTTAGTATGACAACTCAAACTACAATCAATAACGAAAAGCTATCTCCGTGGCCTTGGCAGATCGAAGAGAGCACAACTCGCTTTGATAACGCAGCAATGTCGACAATATTGAAAGACTTAAGCCTTGCTTGTTACGTCGTGAACCACCCAGAAAAAGGGTTAGGTGTTAGCCAACAAGCGGAAATTACATCGGGCGACTCAGCAAGTTCAGCGAACAACCAACCTGTTAGCGCCTTTGCTCCAGCTCTTGGTACACAAAGCCTAGGCGACGAAGATTTTCGTCGCTGCCACGGCGTGAAATACGCTTACTACGCGGGCGCAATGGCAAACGGTATTTCATCTGAAGAGTTGGTGATTGCGCTTGGTCAGGCTGGCATTCTTTGTTCATTTGGCGCGGCGGGCTTAATCCCATCTCGCGTTGAGCAAGCGATCAACCGTATCCAAGCAGCACTGCCAAACGGCCCTTACGCGTTTAACCTGATTCACAGCCCAAGCGAACCCGCTCTAGAGCGTGGCAGTGTAGAGCTGTTTTTGAAGCACAAAGTGAAAACGGTTGAGGCTTCTGCCTTCTTAGGTTTAACACCGCAAATCGTTCACTACCGTGCCGCGGGCCTTAGCCGTGATGCACAAGGTGAGATTCAGATCGGCAACAAAGTTATTGCTAAAGTAAGCCGTACTGAAGTCGCGAGTAAGTTCATGCAACCAGCTCCAGCTAAAATGCTGCAAGCTCTAGTTGATGAAGGTCGAATCACAGCAGAACAGATGGAACTGGCACAGCTAGTTCCTATGGCTGATGACATTACCGCAGAAGCCGATTCTGGTGGTCACACCGACAACCGTCCGCTAGTAACACTGCTACCAACGATTCTAGCGCTGAAAGAGCAAATCCAAGCTCAGTACCAATTCAAAACTCCGCTACGTGTCGGTTGTGGTGGTGGCGTAGGTACGCCTGACGCTGCTCTAGCGACGTTTAACATGGGCGCAGCTTACATTGTTACCGGTTCAATCAACCAAGCATGTGTCGAGGCTGGCGCGAGCGAACACACACGTAAGCTACTTTCGACAACCGAAATGGCTGACGTAACGATGGCTCCAGCGGCAGACATGTTCGAAATGGGCGTGAAACTGCAAGTAGTTAAGCGTGGTACCTTGTTCCCAATGCGTGCCAACAAACTGTACGAACTTTACACTCGCTACGATTCAATTGAAGCGATTCCAGTAGAAGAGCGTCTGAAACTTGAGAAGCAAGTATTCCGTTCAACACTGGATGACATTTGGGCAGGGACTGTGGCGCACTTTAACGAGCGCGATCCTAAACAGATCGAACGTGCTGAAGGCAATCCTAAACGTAAAATGGCTTTGATTTTCCGTTGGTACTTAGGGCTTTCTAGCCGCTGGTCAAACACAGGTGAACAAGGTCGTGAAATGGATTACCAAGTATGGGCTGGCCCTGCACTTGGCGCATTCAACGCATGGGCAAAAGACAGCTACCTAGATGATTACCAACAACGTAATGCGGTCGACCTTGCTAAACATTTGATGCACGGTGCGGCGTACTTGGCTCGTGTTAACTTGCTGACCTCACAAGGTATCAAGCTTGATCCAGAGCTAGCACGTTGGAAGCCGACGCAAAGAATGGCGTAGGCATTTCAATACGGAGTTAATTAAGCTCAACGAATAAAAAAAGCGACCTTATCAGGTCGCTTTTCTTTTGGTCATTCTTCTTAAGCTAGCTAAAAGATTAAGACTTCTGCATACGCTTTTTCAGTCGAGCTAAGTCAATTTCACTAGAGCGAACGGTCAACTTAATACACTCGTAATCGTATTCTTCTTTAACCACACTCATGTTTGAGCGAATCTCACCGATGATGCCTTGTCCAGAATAAGGAATCGTGATCTCTTCTTCGATCATGCCTTCTTCAGCAACACTAACGATGTACTTGTGCAGTTTCGTGATATCCAGAGGATCTCGAGTCGACGTTAGCATCGCATCTGGGAATTCTTCGATCAGCTCTAATTGCTGTTCTTCCGTCAATCTATCGCACTTATTCAGCACTAATAGTTTTTCGCTGCCTTCAACACCCACCTGTGCCAATACGTCGTGTACCACATCAAGTTGGGCGCGGAATGAAACGTCAGAAGCATCAACGACATAAAGCAGCAATGAAGCATCATGCGCTTCTGCTAGTGTTGAGTGGAACGAAGCAACCAGATCGTGTGGTAATTTCTTAATGAAACCCACTGTATCAGAAACCAGAATACGTGGTTGAGTAATTGGTTGAAGCGCACGAACCGTGGTGTCTAACGTTGCGAACAGTTTATCTTCACCCACCACTTCGGTTGCGGTCATTGCACGCATCATCGAAGATTTACCGGCATTGGTGTAGCCAACTAAAGCAACAGTGAAAAGCTCCGCGCGCCTTGTGCGTCGGGTCTTCATTTCATCTTGTACGCTTACTAGCTCACGCTTAAGCGCAGCAATTTGGTCACGTACGTTACGACGGTCTAGCTCTAGTGAAGTTTCACCGGCGCCCTGACCCATTTGACGCTCTTTATCACCCTCAGCCGTTTCACGAAGTCGTGGCACTAAGTAGTTTAGACGAGCGATATCAACTTGCAGACGAGCAGTACGAGTACGAGCGTGGCGGCTGAAGATTTCGATGATGATGCCAGTACGGTCAAATACTTCCACACCCAAACTCGCCTCAACAGTGCGCAGTTGAGATGGGCTTAAATCACAGTCAAAGACCACAACATCAGCGGCGCCGTATTGGAAATTGCCCGTTGGAAGATCATCAAAATCTAGCTCGTCGATTTCTGAATCAAATAGACCTGATTCATCAAGGAAGTCTTCATCTTCTGCTTCTTCAATCGAACCTTGGTAACCGGTTAGGTGAGCAATTTCCGCAAGCTTACCAGCACCCAACACGTTTTGTCGTTGAGCTGAACTGTGGTGCTGCGATTGAGTACCAACCACTTTAAACCCTAGGGTTGTTACTAAGCGAGCAAGTTCGGCAAGAGACTCTTTTGCTTCGTCACCTTTGAAGTCCGGTGTCGTAATAGAAATAAGTAAAGCGTTACTAGCTGAGGGTTTTGCTGTTAGTTTCATGTATTCTTCTGTTTATGCACCAAAGTGCAACCTAGTATTTGGTCTAAAGTTGACTCGATCCTACGCGTTTCTACGTCAGCTTTATATAGCCACATCACACTAAATATCAGCTTTGATGATAATTAACTGTCTACTCGATGATTATTCACAATAAAAAACGACCCATCAGGTCGCTTTTTATTGCCTACAACGGCATTTTTATACCTACTTAAACTATCAAACAAGTTAATTACTCACTGCAATAGGGTCAGGAGATCCGTCGGGATCATTATTCACATCCCCATCCAAAGAGAATGAGCCTCCGGTGGCTAACAGTACTCCACAAAAGTGAGGAGCCGCCATTGAGGTACCATTGTAAGAAACCGTTCCTCCGCCCGTTTTGGTCGATAACACATCGACTCCAGGTTGAGCGTAATCTACATCAGAGCCATAATTGGAAAAGTAAGCGAAATTATCGTTAGATTCACCAAATGCGGAAATAGTAAATATATTCGTGCCGTTGGTACTCGCTGGCGTAAACCCACTGGCATCCTGCCCTGAATTACCCGCTGCGATTGAGAAAAATATCCCTTGAGCAGCGGCCGTTTTAATCGCGCTATCCAAGGCGGCTGAATATCCAGCTCCTCCCAAACTCATATTGGCACAGTCACCAGAGTCACCATAACGAGCAACATGATCAACTCCTGCAATCACGCCCGACATTGAACCACTGCCGCTATTATCTAACACCCGTACTGGAATTACCTGTACACCAGGAGCAACACCAACGACATCAAAACCGTCATCATACGCACCAATCGTTCCTGCTACATGCGTGCCGTGACCATTACCATCGCTAGTATTGTTTTTCTTACCGCGAGTAAAGTTTGCCCCTCGAGATTTGTTTACATTTAAATCTGGGTGATTACTGTCAATACCCGAGTCTATAACCCACGCAACAGATGAGGAATTACTCATATCAACAGTACCACCGTTGACTCTGGTTACACCCCAAGGAACCTGCTGAACAGCTCGCTCAACACTATCTCCACCTCCGCCTCGATTAGGTTTACCTCCTCGCGGTAAAGCATGCATGACGATATCAGGCTCAATGTAATCAATCTCGGGGAACCTATTTTTAAGACCTTTGAGAGCTTGCTCTGGGACCTTAACAGAAAACCCTTTCAAGGCATGGCTATATTGATGACCAACTACACCACGCCCATTGGCAACTTCGCGCGCGATATCGTTCGCCCGTGATTCCGATACACTCTGTTTTAAAACGACAATATAACTGTCTCTCAAATCATGATTAACAACAGCAGATACAGGAGAGGAAAGAAGAGCAAGTGACATTGCTCCTACGAGTAATTGGACTCTCATTGCAGACATCCTTTTTATAAAAATTAATCTCCCATCAAGCATAGACTCTACTGAGTTTTTTATCATTAATGTGACAATTAACCTGTCTTGATACAAAAACACCCCATCAAACGATGAGGTGTTTGGTGAAACTAACTTGCTAGTAACACTTAGAAATCGATTCTCGCTTCCGTCTGAGCATCGAAGAACACGGCTTTGGATAGGTCAAAATGCAACGGTGCCATTTGCCCAACCGACACCTCAAACTCCGGTGACAAGCGACACGCGACTTCTTGATCGTTCACTTTAACCATTGCGATGGTATCTGGCCCTGTCGGTTCCAATACCTCCAGCTGTAAGTCCAGCTTTGTCGAGGCAGAAACATCATCACCTTCCTGTTCAGTAATGTGTTCTGGACGCAGCCCAATCACCAACTCTTTGCCATCTTGGTCACGCATACTTTGTGGCAAACGAATGTGGTGTTCTTGATCTGCGGTACCGACCACTTTAATGATCGGATTCTGTTCCTCATCCAAATCCACCATGGTTTTAATGAAGTTCATTGACGGTGACCCCATAAAGCCAGCCACAAACATATTGTTGGGTTTGGTGTAGATCTCTTGCGGTGTGCCGAGCTGCTGCAGCTCACCATCTTTCATTACCGCGATGCGGTCAGCCAGTGTCATTGCCTCGATCTGATCATGGGTTACATAAACGATCGTGGTATTCAGCTTCTGGTGCAGACGTTTTATCTGATGACGCATCTCAACACGTAGCTTGGCATCCAAGTTAGAAAGTGGTTCATCAAATAGATAAAGCTTAGGGCGACGAGCCAGAGCCCGCCCCATAGCGACACGTTGACGCTGACCACCAGAAAGTTGCGACGGTTTACGATCAAGCAATTGCTCGATTTGCAGCATTTCTGCCACTCGATTCACTTCAGCATCGATCTCGTCCTGAGGCATCTTGCGAATCTTCAAACCGAAAGCGATATTGCCGCGTACCGTCATGTTTGGGTAAAGCGCGTAGGATTGGAATACCATCGCAATGTCGCGGTCTTTAGGTTCAACCTGCGCTACATCTACACCATCAATCACAATCTCACCCGAGCTAATATTTTCGAGCCCAGCAATGGTGTTCATTAAGGTCGATTTCCCACACCCCGAAGGGCCGACAAGTATCAAAAATTCCCCCGAATCGATACTGATGTCGATGCCCTTTAACGTTTCGTTGTCCGCGTTGCGATAGGTTTTACGGATCTGTTTTAAATCTAATGTTGCCATGGGTAATTATCCTTTTACTGATCCTGCCGTTAGGCCACGAACAAAATATTTTCCTGCGAAGACATACACCAACAACGTTGGCAGTGCGGCGATGATCGCGGCAGCCATGTCGACGTTGTATTCTTTAACGCCCGTACTGGTGTTGACTAAGTTATTTAATGCCACTGTGATTGGCTGAGTTTCTGAGCCCGAATAGACCACCCCAAACAAGAAATCGTTCCAGATTGCGGTGAACTGCCAGATCACCGTCACCATGATGATCGGCGTTGAGATAGGTAATAAGATCTTGAAGAAGATGGTAAAGAAGCCAGCACCATCGAGCTTTGCCGCCTTGATCAATTCATCAGGAATCGAGATATAGAAGTTACGGAAAAACAGAGTCGTAAACGCCATGCCGTAGATAACGTGCACAATCACCAAGCCGATGGTTGTGTTCGCTAGCCCCATCTTGCCGAGCATAGTTGCCATTGGTAGTAGCACCACTTGGAATGGAATGAAGCAGCCAAATAACAACAAACTAAAGAACAGGTTTGAACCTCTGAATTGCCATTTCGTCACCACATAGCCATTGAATGCACCGAGCAATGTTGAAATCGCAACCGCAGGAATCACCATTTGGAACGAGTTCCAGAAGTAGCCTTTGATACCTTCACATTTCACGCCCGTACAAGCGGTGTCCCACGCTTTATACCAAGCGTCGAACACCCACTCTTTTGGCAAACTCATCAAGTTACCTGCCTTGATATCTGGCAGAGTTTTGAATGAGGTCAGCACCATCACGAACAATGGCATTAGATACACTAAACAGAAGAAAAGCAGTGCTGAATAGATAAAGATTCGAGCAAAATTGATGTTATTCATCATGACTTTTTCTCCCTAAGTTCAGAGTAAAGATAAGGCACGAGAATCGCTAAGATACCGGCAAGCATCATCATAGCACTGGCAGCACCAAGGCCGATTTGTCCACGAGTAAAAGAGTGTGCGTACATGAATAGTGCAGGAAGATCCGATGAATAACCCGGGCCACCCGCTGTCATTGCGGTCACAAGGTCGAAGCTCTTAATCGCGATGTGTGAGGTGATGATCACCGCACTGAAAACCACAGGGCGCAAGCAAGGCAGAATGATTTTGAGATAGATAGTGGGTAAGCTTGCTCCATCAATTTGAGCGGCTTTGATGATTGATGAATCGATGCCGCGAAGACCCGCTAAGAACATCGCCATCACAAAGCCTGAAGACTGCCAAAGTGCCGCGATAACCAAGGTATACACCGACATTTCCGAGTCAACTAGCCAATCAAATTTGAAGTCGGTAAATCCCCAGTCTTGCATCAGCTTTTCAATGCCAAGACCCGGATTAAGAATCCATTTCCACGCCGTACCTGTCACGATGAATGACAACGCCATTGGGTAGAGATAGATAGTTCGAATCGCCCCTTCTTGGCGGATATTCTGGTCAAGCAATACCGCTAAACCAACACCAAGCAAGATAGCAATCGCCATAAAAAGAAAGCCAAACACACCGAGGTTAGTGATTGAGGTGATCCAACGATCGTTGTCCATCAGCTTTTCATATTGGGTTAAACCAACGAAGTTAAAGCTCGGCAGAAATCGAGAGTTGGTGAACGACAGCGCTGCCGTCCAAAAAATGTAGCCGTAGATACACACCACGGTCACTAACGCGGTCGGCGCAAGTACCATTTTAGGTAACCAATGTTGTAACCTGTCAGCAAAACTCGGTTTCGGTGCAGGCTGGCTCCTTGTGGGTTTTGGAGTCGACTCAGTCAAAACATGCTCCATAACTTATCCTTGTTGCACAATCGAGCCGATGGCTTACCTTTCGGCACCACATCAGCATCACGCATATCAGAATTGGGAGTGAAGAGCAGATAGGCTCCCTACGAGCCTACCCACCCTGGGGGTTCGATAAAGCAACACAACCCTTCACTCATGTGCGTTGTGTGTCGCTTATCAAGTTAGATTAGATAGCCGCTTTCACTGCTTTCGCTAACTTGGCTGCCGCTTGTTTTGGATCGGCGTCTTTTTCGTTGAAGAAGTTGGTTACCACGTCGTAAATCGCGCCTTGCGCGTAACTTGTCGTCGCTAGGCCGTGAGCCATACTCGGAACAAGATCGCCAGATTCAGCACTCGCTTTGAAGGTTGCCATTGAGTCCAACGCACATTGGTCGAATTTAGACATGTCCATATCTAGACGAACAGGGATAGAACCTTTGTTAAGGTTGAAGACTTCTTGGAAATCTTTGGTAAGAATGGTTTTCGCTAGGTCTTGCTGCGCTTTTTGGTTCTCTTTATCGCTTAACTCAAAGAACGCAAAGCTATCGATGTTGAAAGTGAATTGGCCATCAGTACCTGGAGCTGGTGCACAGATGTAGTCTTTACCCGGCACTTTGCCTGCCGCAGTAAATTCACCTTTCGCCCAGTCACCCATGATCTGCATTGCCGCTTCGCCATTGATAACCATCGAAGTTGCTACGTTCCAATCACGACCCGGAGAGTTGCTGTCGATGTAATCACGCATCTTTTTGAACTTGGTGAACACTTCCACCATTTTGTCGCCAGATAACACGTCCATATCAAGATCAACGAACGCTTTGTTGTAGTCTTCACTGCCTAGCACATCAAGTGCCACTGCTTCGAAGACTGTCGCGTCTTGCCAAGGTTGACCACCGTGAGCCAGTGGAATAAAGCCAGCCGCTTTAATCTTGTCTGCAGCAACGAAGAACTCATCTAACGTAGTTGGAACCGTCACGCCTGATTTTTCTAAAACAACAGGGTTCGCCCAAAGCCAGTTAACACGGTGAACGTTGACAGGAACCGCCACATATTCGCCATCCCACTTCATCACTTTAGTGACCACTTCTGGCAGTAGCTCATCCCATTTTTCTTGTTTCGCCGTTGCATCGAGAGACGTTAGAAAACCTAAACCACCCCACTCTTGAATATCATGACCTTTGATCTGCGCGGCAGATGGAGGATTGCCCGACACTGCTCGAGTTTTCAAAACAGTCATCGCACTTTCACCGCCGCCACCAGCAACAGCGAAATCTTTCCAAGTATGGCCTTGTTCTTCAATCATCTCTTTCAGTACCGCTGCGGATTTCGCTTCGCCACCAGCAGTCCACCAGTGAAGCACTTCCACTTCACCAGCTTGAGAAAATGTTGAGGCAGCAAGAAGAGATAGAGTAAGTAGGGTTTTATTGATTTTCATTATTATCTTCCATGTTTTAGCGGACTCGACGTCCGGTTCAATAAAGAGTCTACTTATTTTGATTTTTAGGATTGAAACAAAAGGTAAGCCCTATGTAACATAATTGTTACATTACACTTCTAGGCCTGTTGGGATATAGACTTTGGCTTCTAAGCCACCTTGAGAGGAGTTGCGAATAATGAGATCTCCGCCGTGTCCATGCAGGATATTTCGGCAGATCCCGAGGCCAAGACCGTGTCCTTGATCATCCGTTGCTAACCTAAAGTAAGGTTCAAAAACTAACTCTAACTTGTCTTCTGGAATGCCATTACCACGGTCTTGAATGGTCACGACCACCCAAAGCTCATCACCGCTGATTTCTACCACTGCTGATGAACCATACTTAACCGCGTTGTCGATTAAGTTGGTCAGTACACGCTTTATCGCCAGTGGTTTCGCGACCAATGGCTCAATGACGACCGGCTCGAACTCTACCTTCGTTTGGTACTGGTTATGAGATTCAATCACAGCAAGTACCATTTCGTTGAGGTCAATAATGGCGTTATTCTCGTGTAGATCTGTGTCTCTTACCGCTTGCAAAGCACCTTTAACCATCATCTCAAGCTCATCGAGATCTTTATTGAATTTGTCTTTCTTTACTTCGCTCTCCAACAACTCTGCACGCAATCTAAGCCGTGTTATTGGTGTCTTTAAGTCATGGGAAATTGCCGAGAAAAGGTGCTCCCGGTCGGCAACATAGCGACGAATCCGTTGCTGCATTCGATTAAAGGCCCGAGTCGCGGTGACCAGTTCCGTTGCCCCTTCTTCATTAAGTGGCGGCTGCTGGATATCCATACTCATCTCATTGGCCGCTCTTGCCAATTTCTTAAGCGGACGTACTTGGCGACGAATCATCAAGTAAGTCAAAACCAAAAGAATGAGTGTCGAGGAAACTAAGAAGATCACCTGTTCACGACCGAGAATCGTATCATCGAGCTTTACGTATGGCGCAGGCAATAACGCGGCGATATACACCCATTCGTGACTGGCTAGTTCTATCTGAACAACCAGAATCGGCGGATTAAGAGGCTCTAAGGTTAAAGTATGATGTGCCCACGATCGCGGGAGATCGCTCAAGTAGATGTCATTTTTAAGTAAACGAAGATGTTCAGGGCGAGAGAAATCAACCCGCACTGACGCCACTTTATTGAGCTTGCTACTCAAAACACTTTCTATCGCTTCAATCGAAGCGGTTTTTAAGCGGGTATCAGGGATCGGTTCGACAATCAACGCCTCTTTATTGAAAGAGACGAAAAAGCGCGTACCGCCCATATTGCGGATCTGATCTAATACGATATGACGATATTTGACGGGTAGAGACTGAAAGAAAGTCACCGTCGAGGCAAACATATTGGCCATGCTTTCGGAGGCAGAACGAATCCCTTCCAACTCTTTGTGTTTGGATTCGCTATACCAAATAGACGTTGCGATACCCTGAGCAATCACCACGGCTAACAAGGTCAGTAGCAAGGTTCTTGCGACCAAGGAGTTTGGTTTTAATCGACTCAACCAGTTCATAGGCAATACTTTATTGGCAAGGTGATTAACAGCTCTTGATTATCAGTGTTCATACTGAACAGGCACAGCGAGAATATAGCCATTGCCGCGCATGGTTTTGATGTAATGAGGATATTTACCACTGTCGCCCAATCGGCTTCTTAGGCGACTAAGCTGCACATCAATGCCACGTTCAAAAGGCAACGCTTCGCGGCCTCTGGTAGCAAAAGAGATGGTGTCACGGTCGAGAACTTCGTTAGGGCGAGTTAAGAACAACATCAACAGAGAAAAATCACTGCCCGACAAATCCATCTCTTCCGAGTGTTCATTGTGGGAAATTCGATGCGCTAACGTATCAAGCGTCCAATCACCAAAAATGATTTGCTTTGGCAGTGCATCACTTGGCTTGTCATCCACCACTTGAACGCGGCGTAATAACGCTTTGATACGCGCCATTAACTGACGAGGGCTAAACGGCTTGGCAATGTAATCATCAGCACCAATTTCTAAGCCGATAATCTGGTCGGTTTCATCCGATACCGCAGTCAGCATGATGATAGGCACATTCGATTGCTTACGGACGCGTTGACACAAGGTAAAACCGTCGTCACCGGGTAGCATCACATCAAGCAGAATCAGATCTGGATAACCTTGGTTTTGCAGATGAGCTTCTAGTTCTACACCATCTCCCACAGAAGAAACATCGAAACCCGATTTTGTGAGGTACTCCTCCAGCAGCTCGCGGATTTCTTGATCATCATCCACCACGAGAATTCGAGTATTTGTTGGCATCGCCCAAACCTATTAAATTTACAACTTATTCACATAGTGTATAGACAGGTCGAGTGTTTGATTATTGACATGTTTGTAAAGTTAGAAGAACGAACAGATAAAGATCACAACTTAGTGACCTCTATCTGAATCTTTAGGGCTTAATCCGCTATTGGTTGGTTATGAAGAGCAGCTGATCTCCATGGCTTTACCCCACTCAGGAGGTAGAGCCGCAAGGTGCTCATAATCCGGGTGTTCCGCGTAAGGGTCTGCCAGTACCACCATCAAAGCATCAATGTCGCTGCTATCACCGCGCTCTGCTTTGTCTATCGCCAGTTGAGCTAGGTAGTTTCTGAGGATGAATTTCGGGTTTGCCTGCCTCATCTTTTCGCAGCGCTCTGCCACTGAGCTCTTTTCCAGTTCACAGCGTTGTAAGTAGTTATCTACCCACAGCTTTGCTGCCTCTCGGTCGATAACCAAATCAATCACTTCCTGTGGCGGCAAGGTATCCAAGTTCGACAGCGTTCTAAAGAATCTTGGGTAGTCGACTTTGTTTTGCGACATCAGCTCGAACATAGATTCGAACAAACGACTGTCACCTTCTTGTTTCGAAAACAGCCCCAACTTACGACGCATCATCTGACTAAAGTAACCGTTCATTTGCGGTTCGTACTGCTCTAAAGCCGCCTCTAAGTCGGCCTTATCCACCAGCGGAGAAAGTGAGTGAGCCAGTGCCGACAGGTTCCAAAGCCCTATTCTTGGCTGCTGGTTAAAAGCATAACGACCTTGGTAATCCGAGTGATTACAGATCAATCTTGGGTCATATTCATCAAGAAACGCGAACGGACCATAATCGAAAGTTTGCCCGATGATCGACATGTTATCGGTATTCATCACGCCATGAGCAAAACCATTCGCTTGCCACAACGCAACCATTTCCGCAGTGCGATCGACAATCTCATTAAACATGGCAGCGTAGGGTTTTTCTTGATCAAGGCATTCCGGGAAGTGCCATTCGATGACTTTATCAGCCAGTAATTTATGTTCTGCCAACTGATTGGTATAAAACAGATGTTCAAAGTGACCAAATCGAATGTGAGATTCTGCAGCACGCACCAGTAATGCTCCCCACTCTTGCTTCTCACGGTAAACTGGCGTGTCGCTGGTCATCATGGCTAATGCGCGAGTGGTTGGGATATTGAGCCCTGCCATCGCTTCGCTACATAAGTACTCACGAACCGTTGATCGAATAACAGCGCGTCCATCACCCATACGAGAATAAGGCGTTTCACCTGCACCTTTGAGGTGTAAATCGAACGTTTCGCCACTTTTCGCGACAATTTGAGCTAATAATAGCCCTCTTCCATCACCTAAATCCGGGTTATAAGAACCAAACTGGTGGCCTGCGTATTTCATTGCTACAGGCGAAAACTGCTCAGGTTCAACATTGCCAGATAACGTTTCAAGCAATTCCTCGGAAGCATCATCAAATGACGGAAAACCGAGTTCATCCGCAAGCTTATGGTTCCATGCGAGCCATTGGACATTGCTGAGCGGTGTAGGTTGAATTGGGGTATAGAACAGTCGAGGTAATGCAGTAAATCGATTGTTAAATGAAATAGAATCCCAGACAGACATGAGAGATACACTGTAGATAAAAGATAACTTAAGATTATCACAGTTTCGTAACAACTTCAGAAGTGCGATGGCGCTTGTTTATAGAGGTAAGGTGATAAACCATTCCACAGGAAGAAAGTGGTGACTAGGAGTAAATTACTGTGGGATGCTTGCTAGAAGAAGATGACTAAGAAAAAATTAAGTGGCTAGCCTGATGAGAAAAGCCACATTTATAAGAGAAAGAGTTCTGACTTTGAAGACTTTTTAACAAGTGATTTCATAATAAAAACTAAAAATATAGAGCCATGAAGCTGACTACATTAGAGCAAGAATACCCACTAGAGAAAGGGTAGAGAAAATCCAAGTACGACTGATTACGCCAAAGTTACTGTGTTGAATCATTTCTTGATGCTGCATATGTCTCTCCTTGAGAACGTGATGGTGTAACTACAATATATCGGCTTTTCACCAAAAGCAGCAAGCACATTAATATTAACCTTTTATGACAGCATCAAGAATATTCTGTAATCATTCACCTCTCTGATAAAACAGAAAGTTATGCTCGACTGGTCGTCGAAAGCAGTGCGCCAGCCCCAATAAAGACACCTCCAGTGACACGATTAAAGACCTTGGCTCGACCTTTCGCAAACAACCAATTTGACGATTTCGCGCCCAAGTAGGCATACACCAGTAACCAAGACAATTCCATGACTGCGAAGGTCAAAGCAAACACGGTAAACTGGGGAACCAGAGCGATTGAAGGGTCAATAAATTGAGGGAAAAGTGCGGTAAAAAACAGGATAGCTTTAGGGTTACTCGCGCCAACAATAAAGCCACTTAAGTAATGCTGCGCAGCGCTTTCTTTAACAGATTGAGCACCGCCTTGTTGATTCGATAGCTTGTCATAATCTTGTTGGCTAGAGCGCAGTGATTTCCAGCCGAGGAAGATTAGATAAGCCGCACCAGTCCATTTTATGACATTAAATACCACTTCAGACGAAGCAATAATTACCCCTAGTCCGGTAAACGATAAGGTTAGAATGCCAGTAATCGCAGTTAAGCTGCCCAAGGCGGTAAATATTGATAATTTAAAGCCAGATTGCACACCTTTGGTCATGCACAATAAAGAACTTGGGCCTGGTGATGCCGTTAAGATCAGCACCGCTAATAAATAATAAATCCATGTATCAAAGCTCATCGTGAATCCTCCTTAACTCACTAAAACGACTAAACATTAGACACCAATATGTAATAAGCCCTCATATTAATCAACTAAATATTGTGCTTAACGTCTTCGATATGAATACAAACATCTTTAATCTAGGCAATAAAAAACGCCATGCAGCAATGCATGGCGTTTAAATAAAAATGTTTCAAATCGAACGTCTGACTAGATTTCAGGTTCTAAGCTTACAGCCCTAAGATAGGGGCACTAACCTAATAATTGAAACCTAGTCTTTGTAGATAGAGAACTCATCAGCGCAAGCAACAAGCTGCTCACGAGTGATCATGAATACACCATGACCACCGTTAGAGAATTCAATCCAAGTGAATGGAATCTCTGGGTACTGATCCATCATATGAACCATTGAGTTACCTACTTCACAGATAAGAATACCGTCGTCAGTTAGGTAGTCTGGTGCATTAGCTAAGATGCGACGAACCAATTTCAGACCGTCTGTACCCGCTGCTAGACCAAGCTCTGGCTCGTGAGTAAACTCATCTGGTAGGCTGTTCATATCTTCTTCGTCCACGTAAGGTGGGTTTGATACGATCAGGTTGTATTTCTCTTTTGGCAAATCACGGAAAAGATCTGAACGGATTGGGAACACTTGCTGCTCCATGCCGTGATCTTGAACGTTCTGCTCTGCAACTTGCAATGCGTCTGTAGAGATATCAATCGCATCTACTTCAGCGTCAGGAAATGCGTGAGCACAAGCAATAGCGATACAACCACTACCCGTACACATATCCATGATGCGAGTTGGCTCTTCAGTTAACCAAGGTTGGAATTGAGCTTCGATCAGCTCACCAATTGGAGAACGAGGCACAAGAACGCGCTCATCAACGAAGAATTCAAGGCCACAGAACCAAGCTTTGTTGGTTAGGTAAGCCGTTGGTGTACGATCATTAATACGCTTGATTACGCGCTCAACAATACGCAGACGCTCGCTACTCGTTAGACGAGAGTTCATCACATGCGAAGGAACATCAATCGGCAGATAAAGAGTAGGTAAGATAAGTTGTACTGCCTCATCCCACGCGTTATCAGTGCCGTGACCATAAAATAGGCCCGCTGCGTTAAAGCGGCTAACAGTCCAACGAATCACATCTTGAAGCGTGTGTAGTTCTGATACCGCTTCTTCTACAAAAATCTTATCCAAAATTGTCTCCGAAAAGCGCTACAATACTGCTAATTACGTTTCTAATTAGAATTCATAACCTGATGAGCAAAAAAGACACCGACTTCGATGACGATTTCGCCCTGTTCAACGATGCAGTAAAGGGCGTTAAAAAGTTGCAACAGGATACCATAGTCCAGCAGCCAAAAAGAAATGCCAAGCAAAAAGAAATTACTCGAACGGCAAGACAAGCCAGTGATAGCGAGTTTTATTTCTCGGATGAGTTCATTCCGCACCTTAGCGAAGAGGGTCCGACACGCTATGCTCGCGATGATGTCTCGAAATATGAGGTCAAGCGCTTACGTCGTGGTGTCTACGTTCCTGATGTGTATCTCGATATGCATGGTATGACTCAACAAGAAGCTAAACGTGAGCTTGGCGCGATGATTGCGCACTGCGTGAAAGAGAGCGTGGCGTGTGCCTGTGTTCAGCACGGTATCGGTAAACACATCCTTAAACAGAAGGTGCCTTTGTGGTTAGCACAGCACCCAGACGTGATGGCTTTCCACCAAGCACCGTTAGAGTTTGGCGGCAATGGCGCGCTGTTAGTCTTGCTTTCGGTTCCTGAGAAATAATTCTGGTTTACGAATTCTCTCTCACCAAAAAACAACAAAGGGCATCCCAATCATATTGAGATGCCCTTTCTAATTGTCTGCAACTTTGTCATCAAACAGAGCTCAACGAGCTTATGGATTGATGTTCCAAAGCAACTCACCTTTTTGTGCCTCAAGGTTGAAGTCGATACACGCTAAGCCCGAAGTGGGAAACATCGGCGGCGCCATGCCTGTTGCAAACTCTGCCGTTAGGTAGCCCACTAGAGGTAAATGAGAAACAAATAAAATGGTCTCTAGTTTTTCTACTTCAGCCATTGCTAAGGTTAAATCAAACACATCGTCGGACATTCCATAAGGCGTAATATCATCACAGGTTTCTACTTTCTTCCCAGAAAACGCCTGAGAGATCTCTAACCACGTTTCTTGTGCCCTTAAATATGGGCTCACCAGCACTTTATCGAATTGACTAATCCCCTGCTCATTTGCAGCTTGTGCCACTGCAAGAGAAGCCATTTTCCCGCGCTTGGTCAACGCTCGTTCTGCATCCGAGTTCGCAAAATGTTCTGCTTCACCGTGGCGCATAATGAATATTTTCATGTTCAATCCTGTCTTCGTAACATGTCGAAAGTCGATATATCCCATATATCAGCGAAACGCTACTTAGGTTTGGCTCTCAATCCAGAGAAACCGCAGTCAATATAAATAATTATATCAAGTCACTTGCCAAAGAGTTCGACTTTCTTAACAATCTTGTTAAAAGAAAATAAATTACTGATAAAAATCGATAAAAGTGATTTAGAAATCGCCAAAAAGCACTTCATATCCCAAAATATGATCACAAGGTTTGCACGCCGAATCATCGGGTACATAATTTAAAAACCACCTTCTCTGGAGATGCTCCTGTGCACTTAAGCCCAAATGATGAACATCAATACCGCTACATAACCTTAAATAACGGGTTACGTGTACTGTTAGTTCAGGATCAAAATGCTCAAAAAGCAGCAGCCGCATTAGCCGTCAATGTGGGGCATTTTGATGACCCTGCAGACCGAGAGGGTTTGGCTCACTACTTAGAGCATATGCTATTTTTAGGAACTGAAAAGTATCCAAAGGTCGGAGAGTTCCAAAGTTTTATCAGCCAGCATGGCGGCAGCAACAATGCTTGGACAGGAACAGAGCACACCTGCTTCTTTTTTGATGTTGAATTGAATGCCTTTGAAACCGCACTCGATCGCTTCAGCCAATTTTTTACCGCTCCCCTGTTCAACGAAGAAGCGTTAGACAAAGAACGCCAAGCCGTTGATTCCGAATACAAGATGAAACTCAACGACGACTCACGACGCTTGTACCAAGTTACCAAAGAGCTGGTGAATCACAATCACCCATTCTCGAAGTTTTCTGTCGGTAATATCGATACGTTGGGCGACAGAAATGGCGAGACGATTCGACAAGAGATCTTGGCTTTCCACCAGCAACAATACTCTGCTGACTTAATGACGCTGACGCTTTCTGGCAATCAGGCATTAGATGAGATGCAAAGCTGGGTTGAGGATCGCTTTAGCTCGATCACCAATCACAACCTACAAGGCAAAAAGGTTGAAGTACCGATTGTTGGCGAGTTGAGTACAGGCGTACAAGTGCGTGTTGAGCCAATTAAAGAAGTACGCAAACTTATCTTAACCTTCCCTATGCCAAGCATGGACGAACACTACGGCGTTAAGCCATTGTCGTTCTTTGCCCACCTTTTAGGTTACGAAGGTGAAGGCAGTTTGATGATGCAACTCAAAGAGAAAGGCTGGATAACATCCCTCTCTGCAGGTGGTGGCGCGAGTGGCAGCAACTACCGTGATTTCACGGTTAGCTGCTCGTTGACCATTGAAGGTTTAACCAAAACCGATAACATCATCCAAGCGATATTTCAGTACATCAAGTTAGTCGAGCAACAAGGCATCCAGGAGTGGCGCTACCTAGAAAAACGCGCCGTTCTTGAGTCTGCTTTCCGCTTTCAAGAGCCAGCAAGACCGCTTGATGTCGTCAGCCACCTCGTTATCAACATGCAGCACTATCAAGAGCAAGACGTGGTGTATGGCGATTACAAGATGTCGCATTTCGATGACGAGTTACAGCGTTCTTTGCTGCCTTACTTAACCGTCGACAACATGCGAGCGACCATTGTTGCTCAGGGGTTCGAGTATGACAGGGAAGCGAAGTGGTACTTTACACCCTACTCGGTCACACCTTTTAGTGCTGAACAAGTTCAATGCTTTACGTGCATTAACCCCGGTTGGCAGTTTGAACTCCCAAGCAAAAACCCGTTTATTTGCTACGATCTAGACCCGACTGAACTCGAAGGTGACGCTAAGTTCCCACAACTGCTAGAAGATCTCGACGGCTTTAAGCTATGGCACCTGCAAGACCATCAATTTAGAGTGCCAAAAGGTGTGGTGTATGTTGCAATCGATAGCCCGCACTCAGTCGCTAGCCCAAGAAATATCGTTAAAACACGCTTGTGTGTAGAAATGTTCTTAGATTCGCTGGAAAAAGATACGTATCAGGCTGAAATCGCCGGAATGGGCTATAACATGTACACCCATCAGGGCGGGGTAACACTTACTCTGTCTGGGTTTAGCGAGAAGCAACCACAGCTGCTCAATATGATTCTTGAACGTTTCCAAGCACGCGACTTTAGTCCAACACGCTTCGAAACCATCAAGCATCAACTGATCAGAAACTGGAACAACGCGTCGCAAGATCGCCCTATTTCGCAGTTGTTTAATGCAATGACTGGGATACTTCAACCAAATAACCCGCCCTATTCCGTGTTAATTGAAGCGCTGGAAACGATAGAGGTCGATGAGCTCTCCTCTTTTGTTCAAGCAATCTTGGCGGAACTTCATGTTGAGATGTTTGTGTATGGCGACTGGAAAAAAGCCGATGCACACAAGATGGCTGAAACGCTAAAAGATGCACTGCGTGTTCAAGATCAGGCTTACGAAGAATCACTGCGTCCGCTCATCATGCTCGGTGAAAACGGCAGCTTCCAACGTGAAGTGGTGTGTAACCAAGATGATTCAGCAATTGTGGTTTATTACCAATGCCCTGATATTTCACCTAAAAATATCGCGCTGTATTCATTGGCAAACCATTTGATGTCGGCCACTTTCTTCCATGAGATACGAACCAAGCAGCAGCTAGGTTACATGGTCGGTACTGGCAATATGCCGCTCAACCGACACCCTGGAATTGTGTTATATGTGCAATCACCGAATGCAGCCCCTGCTGACTTGTTAGCCTCGATAGATGAGTTCCTCAATGCCTTTTACATGGTGCTGTTAGAGCTTAACGACTATCAATGGCACAGCAGTAAGCGCGGCCTATGGAATCAGATTTCGACACCAGATACGACTTTGCGAGGGCGTGCTCAGCGCTTATGGGTTGCGATAGGCAATAAGGATGTTGAGTTCAACCAAAGAGAGCGCGTATTAGAAGACCTTAAGGGGTTAACTCGCTCTGACATGATGCGTTTTGTGGTCAGTCAGCTAAAACCACGTACTGCAAATCGTTTGATTATGCATGCTCACGGTAATGCTCATAATGAGGAAGATAAGCTGTCAGCAGGTGTTGAAATTGGCTCTATTGATGAGTTTCAGTTACGCCCTAAAGACTGTGAGCTTGGCTGATAAAGCTGGAATGAAAATCATAATGTTGATGTGAAAGCATCAACCTTTTTTCTTGGATGAAGCACAAAATCAGATCTCCTATTACGCTCCTTCGTCGCTTTAGGAGATGACGGTAGTTTCGATTGAGATGTGTGTGACCACCTTTCTTATCAATTCAATAGCGTACTTTTTATCTCTCGATCGTCATTCCCGAAAAGGAAGAACGACCGAATCGGGAATCTCCCACACCAAGCCAACGCTACCAGACAGAACACATCCCTCTCCTCGTCATTCCCGAGAAGGAAGAATGACTGAGTCGGAAATCTCCCACACCAAGCCAAGACGGCCAGACAGAACACATCACTTCCCCGTCATTCCCGAGAAGGAGGAACGACTGAGTCGGGAATCTCACTCCTTTAGCATATCTCCATAAAAATAAAGCCCGCATCAATCGCTTGATACGGGCTTCTTAATCAATGAATTAGAGAGTTACTTGTAGAAAGACTCACCCAAACCAGCGCGTGTCAGTAGGCCATCACATGGCGCAAAACGGTCACCGTATTTCTTAGCGAAATCGTTCATCATCTCAACCAGTGACTTAATGCCGATTTGATCCATGTAGCGGAACGGACCACCGAGGAATGGCGGGAAACCGATACCGAAAATCGCACCAATATCGCCATCACGAGGGCTGCGGATAATGCCATCATCCAAACAACGAACCGCTTCGTTTAGCATAGGTAACACACAGCGCATCGCGATATCGTTATCGCTCAACTTAGGATCTGGTTGAAGCTTAAGCAGCTTGTAAACTGACTTATCGACTTCCTTCTTCTTGCCTTTGTAAGTGTAGAAACCTTTACCACTCTTACGGCCTTTACGGTTGTCATTCAACAGAATGTCGAACACATCAGGGCCTTGGAAACGATCGCCAAGCTCATTCACTAAAATCGGAATGATCTTCGCACCGATATCAACACCCACCTCATCTAATAAGGTGATAGGGCCAACCGGGAAACCGAAGTCCAATAACGTACTGTCGAGCTTTTCAATCGGCTCGTTCGCTAGCAGTAAATGCGCAGCTTCGTTCATGTACGGAGCAAGAATACGGTTCACGTAAAAACCAGCCGTGTCTTTGACAACAATCGGTGTTTTGCCTTGCTTCTTCGCTAATGCGACAACCGTAGAAATCGTCTCTTCAGAGGTTGTTTCATGGGGGATAACCTCAACCAGCGGCATTTTCTCTGCTGGGCTGAAGTAGTGAAGACCGACCACGTTTTCTGGTCTCTGCGCCTTCTCTGCAATCTTATGGATAGGCAATGAAGACGTATTCGTCGCGAAAATAGTCTCAGGCTTGGCATTGGCTTCAATGTCCGCAACCATTGATTGCTTAAGGTCGAGGTCTTCAAATACCGCTTCAATCACCACATCGGTGTGATTAAAGCTAGTAAAGTCGATACCACCAGAAAGCTGAAGCATCTTACTTTCAAGGTCTGCTCGGCTCAGAATGCGACGCTTACGCTGCTTATCGAACAACTTGAAGTTGTAGTTAAGCGCGTTCAGTACACCCTCATTTGATACGTCTTTAATGCGCACCGGCACTTTCGCCTTAGCAACGCTGACATGGCTGATACCTGCGCCCATAAGACCACCGCCCAGCACACCAACACGCTTAACCGCTTTTGGTTCTGCGTCTGCGCCGTGTTCTTTTTTCATTTCCGTGGTTGCAAAGAAAATCGAACGAAGGGCTTTAGACTCTGAAGTCATAACCAGTTCTGAGAAACGCTTCGCTTCATACTGAAGACCTTTGTCAAAGCCGTTCTCAAGGCCATAACGAATCACATCTAGAATCGCATCCGCTGCTGGGTAATTGCCGCGTGTTTTCTGATTAGTCTTCTTAGAAGCTTGTTCAAAAATCACTTTACGACCAAGGCCGTTACGTGAAATCAGCTTTTCTTTGGTCGACGCTTGGCTTTTCGATGCTAGACGCTTACCTTTTTTACTGCCCGTATTCTTTTCAACAAAGCTCTTAGCGACTTCAAGCAGGATAGTTTCAGGCACACAAGCATCCACAACACCAAGCGATTTCGCTTTCTTAGCGCGCAGTTGCTTGCCCGTAAGGATTAGGTCGAGCGATGGTAACAAACCGATAAGGCGAGGCAGACGCTGTGTACCGCCAGAGCCTGGTAACAAACCTAACTGTACTTCTGGCAGACCAAGACGAGTCTTATCTGAATCGGTACATACGCGGTAATCACACGCCAGTGCGAGCTCTAAACCGCCACCTAAACATGGACCGTGAATCGCTGCGACCACTGGGTACGGCAGTTCAGACAGAGTTTGGAACATCTCCTGCCCTTGGCGAGCCAGAGATTGCGCTTCGTCAGCCGTTTTACATGCATCAAGCATTCGTACATCAGCGCCAGCGATAAAATTATCTGGCTTTAGTGAATGAACGATTAAGCCCTTAACTCGGCTCTGCTTTTCTTTTAGCTGCTCAAAGATGGCTTTCATTTCTTCAGCAAAAGCCGCTTGCAGCGTGTTCATTTTCTCGTTTGGCACATCGATCGCTAACCAAGCAATATCTTGCTCGTCGATATTAAGAGAAAATGCTGCCACTTTCTTTTTGGTTGATTCAGTCGCAGAGGTTGAATCTGGTTGAGCGACTGTTTCTTTTTCTGTTGTTGCATCAAGAGTCGTAGACATTATTCTACCTCCAAGATCATTGCTGCACCTAAACCACCAGCCGCACAAGCTGTGTTCAGTGCCAAGCCGCCACCGCGACGTTTCAGTTCACGTAATGTTTGAGTCATCATGCGCGCGCCAGTCGCTGCAAACGGGTGTCCGTAAGCAATCGAGCTACCCAGCACGTTGAATTTCTCCATATCAATCTCACCGATCGCTTTATCGCGGCCAAGATTCTTCTGAGCAAACTCATCGCTCGCAAACATTTTAACGTTAGCCAAAACTTGGGCAGCGAATGCTTCGTGCATCTCGATCAGTGTTAAGTCTGACAACTCTAAACCGGTGTTCTTCAATACTTGAGAGGTCGCGTAAGTCGGGCCCATCAACATGTCCGTTTCAACGCCAATCGCTGAGAACGCATAACCACGAATATAACCAAGCACTTCTAAGCCTAGTTCTTTCGCTTTACCTTCGCGCATCAACATCACTGCCGCACCGCCATCAGTAAGCGGCGTAGCATTGGCTGCCGTTACACTGCCGTACTTTCTGTCAAAAGCAGGACGCAGCTTAGCGTAACCTTCAACCGTTGAGTCGTGGCGAATGTTGTTGTCTTCCGCTAGATACTTTTTGTAAGGCGCCGGGAATGCCGTCATCACTTCGTCTTTAATCTTGCCTTCTTTCCATGCCTGAGAAGCCAAAGAGTGAGAACGGTGAGCAAGTGCATCTTGAGCTTCTCGAGTAATACCATGCGTCTTAGCCATTTGCTCAGCCGTTTGTCCCATGGATAAACCGGTCGAGTATTCAGCAACTGCAGGTGGTACTGGCATCAAATCTTTTACGGAAAGCGTTTTAAGAATCTTCAGCTTTTGACCCATAGTTTTCGTTTTGCTCAGCGCTAATAGATTTGCCGCTAACTTTTTCGATACACCGATAGGCAATACAGAAGAAGAGTCCGCACCGCCCGCAATACCGACATCAATAGTGCCCGCCATAATGCTTTCGGTCACGTTGACTGCTGCTTGGAAACTGGTCGCACATGCTCGTGTCACACTGTAGGCATCGGTATTGATGTCCATGCCTGTGCCCAACACGATTTCACGCGCAATGTTCGGCGCTTCTGGCATTTGCACGACTTGGCCGAACACAACTTGTTCGATAAGCGCAGGATCGACATCCGTTCTTGCAAGCATTTCGCTCACAACCATTTTGCCTAGGTCAACCGCAGGCACTTGGCTAAATTCTGTGCTCTGACGAGCAAATGGGGTTCGTAATCCAGCGACAACGGCAACACGTTCTCCAGAACGCGTTTTGACTTCCTGTTTGCCCATGGTTTCTCCTTAAAGTTAAGAGGTCTGACCTGAAGCATTGTAAAGAAGTTGTTAATTAAATCAAACGAGCGTTTAAATAAACGTGATACGAGTATCTCACTGTTTGAAAATATAACTGCACATTCAGGCGAACCTTTTTGGGGGAAAGGTTGTCGTAAGAGACTAAACTATTGTAAGCCAAGACTGTTATCGCAATGTAGAGAATGGTTTTCTTGAGGCAAAAAAAAACCACACAAAGCTGTGTGGTCGGAATGTATATAAAGCAATTAACTTAGCGCCAATTGAAATAATCAGTTTCCTGATTAGGAGAAAGTAAAGTCAGCCTTCAAAAGGAAGTGTCGTCTTGCTCAACATGCTAGCCACGAATGACTAACTAGACGACAAGGTGTACTATAACGGGTTCGAGGCCTTAGATTTTGAAGTAGATCAATTTTAATGTGATTTTACGATTTCCTGCCGATCGTTAGCTCTAAAAATATAAAAACGAAGCACAACGTATAGAGGACAGCTATACGCAGAGCAATTATGGAGGCTCGTGTGTCAATAATAAAAATGTTTGGAAAGAAAACAGCCAAGCGTCCGGTCAACTCTGATATGGACAAACAAAGAAAATACGAAGCACTCGTGCGTGCCTATCATCGTGACCTCTTTCGCTATGCCTATTGGTTATGCAAAGACAAAAGCATTGCCGAAGACTTAGTTCAAGAAACTTGCCTTCGTGCATGGAAGTCACTCGATAGCCTTCAAGATGAAAAAGCCGCTAAATCTTGGCTGATTACCATCTTGAGACGCGAGAACGCTCGACGTTTTGAACGCAAACAGTTTGATCTGGTTGATATCGACGATCACGGTAACGATGCTAGTGTCAGTGATGACCCGCACCATCAGCATCAGTGGTTGCAAGCCCAGATAATGAAACTTGAAATTGATTACCGTGAACCTCTCTTCTTGCAAGTGATTGGTGGTTTTAGTGGTGATGAGATTGCCGATATTCTCAATCTCAACAAAAACACGGTGATGACACGTTTATTCAGAGCTCGAAATCAGTTGAAAGAGCTGTTGGATACAGAAGAGGCAGAGAGGGGGCAACATAATGGATGATTTGGAATTTCGTCGTCGTGTATTGTCGGAACCTAAACAACGTACACAAGATATTGTTGATGCGGCCGCGAATAGCGAAGCCAATAGTAATTTCTTAGACGATGTACTAGCGCTTGATAAGCAGATCCACTCAGCGATGAATGTGGATGTGCCAGATGATCTTGCTGATCGTATTCTGTTCAATCAGACCTCAAGCGAAGAAAGCAAAGTAGTAAGGCCTACGTTTGCGAGACGAGCAATGGCAATGGCTGCCTCGGTGGCGTTTGTTGCTGGTTTATTAGTTGGCCAAGTGAATTGGGGCAACGCATTCGTTTCACCAGCTCAAGCTAGTTTGGTTGATACAGCAATGAAGCACGTTGTTGATGAAAAAAGTTTTGTTAGTTCCATCGATGAACAGGTCACATCGCAGCAGATTAACGCAAAAATGAACCCATTTGCTTTTCAGTTTGATGATGCTTTCCCTTACCACGTCTATTACCTAAACCACTGTGGCTTTGGTAAATCCAACGCAGTACATATGGTCTTCCAAGGCGCAAAAGGTAAAGTAACCCTGTTTTTAACCGGTATTCCGACAGACAAACCTATCGACTTTGATGAAAAAGGCATGTCCGGCTCGGTAACACCCGTAGATGGCAGCAGCTTAATCCTTGTGGGGGAAAATGGTGAGGATGTTTCCAAAATCGCCGAAAAGCTGACAAAAATGATCAAACCAATGAGCTAATTCGCTCTTAAAGCCCCGTCACAAAAGGCCCAGCAATTATATTACTGATATTGCTGGGCTTTATTTATAAATAAACCGCAAAACCATTCACCCCACCAATACCTCTAGAGTTAAAACTCTAAAAAACAGCATTTCGCACCATTTTCGTGCCAGATAGGCGTCATTTCCATAATTTTCCACTCAAAATTCCCAATGGTCGGATTTGTATATCGTATACTTGCGAATAGGATCAGCCACCATTGAGCAATTGCTCAAATTAATCGCCCTGTAGAGGCGGATATATAAAGGAATAAATGAATGACTACCAACAACACGCGTCTGTTTAAAAAGTCTCTTTTAGCAGTAACAATTACACTGGCGTCTTCGCAAGCGATGGCAGCAGGTTTCCAACTTAACGCACAATCAGCAACCGGCCTTGGTCGTGCTTTTGCTGGTGATGCAGTAATCGCAGATAACGCGTCAGTAATGGCTCGTAACCCAGCGGCAATGGCACTGTTTGACAAAACTGAGCTATCTCTTGGTTTTGAAACAATTACTTCAATGATTGATGTCAAAGATGCTAATTATAACGGCAGTGATATCGCTGATGTTGATGATGTTGGTGATACATCTGTTGCTCCAAACATCCACCTTATTGTTCCAGTAAATGACAAGTTTGCTTGGGGCGTAAATGCTTATACCAACTTCGGAACAAAAACTGAATTTGCAGATGATTATGCCGCAGAAGTTTACGGCGGCCTAACAGACGTAATGAGCATCAACTTTGGTTTAGCAGGCTCTTACCGTTTGAATGAACAATGGAGCTTCGGTGCTGGTCTTGACTTAATTTACGGTGAAGGTACGATGAAGCGTTCGGCACCTGGTAGCCAAGGCTCAGTTTACTTGTTAAACGTTGACAAGGCAGACGGTTGGGCTGTCGGCTTCAACTTAGGAACAGTTTTCGAACTAGATGAGAACAACCGCTTTGGCTTAGCATATACATACAGCCCAGAATTTACAGCTGAAGACGACAAAGGTCAGGAAATCACTCTTCCATTACCAGATATGATTGAGTTCTCTGGCTACCATAAAATCGAAGACACCAAGTTTGCTGTTCACTACTCTGTACAGTGGATTGGTTGGGGTGACTTCGATCAAATCGACTTTAGAAACTTAGATTTAGCTACATCTCCAATAGGTGGAATAAATGGTAGCTATGACAAAGAATACGCTTGGCAAGATGGTTGGCACTACGCAATTGGTGGTACTTACTACCTAAACCGTGACTGGACATTGCGTGCAGGCTACATGTACGACACAAGCGCTCAAGATGATGTTACCTCTATCTCAGTCCCAGATTCTGATCGACAGTGGTTCTCTGCTGGTTTCACTTACCATATTGACACAGCATCTAACGTTGACTTCGGCTTCACATACCTGCTAGGTGATGACGTAAAAGTTGAAGAAAACTCAGCAGGGCCTTTGACAGCGACAACTCATGCTGATGCAGTATTATTTGGTCTACAATACAGCCGTAGCTTCTAATATAAGCTAGGTTATAAATCTCCAAAGGGTTGCATTACGCGACCCTTTTTCATTGCCTAAGCCACTGACACGCATCAATTTAAGCTTACAACTGTAGCCTGCAAGGCGAATATATGACTACAAGTGTACGCTCAAATCTCGCAACACAGCCGAAACATTTAGATTATTTCTCTAATAATTAAACACATTTACTCATTAAATCCCTAAAACACTGTTTTATTCGAATTTCATTTTTAAAGTAATGACTCTAAAAGTAGAATCACGCCACTAAATACTTATGATTCAGCGAACATAATAATGAAAATGAATAAGACTCTTCTATCTGCTGCAGTGGCAGTTGGACTACTTTCGACTTCTACCGTAACTCAAGCGGCAGGTTTTCAACTAGCAGAATACTCAGCAACAGGCCTAGGTCGTGCATACGCTGGTGAAGCAGCAATGGCTGACGGTGCAGACGCACAATGGCGTAACCCCGCAATGCTGACTTACCTAGAGGGCACTCAAGTTTCTGTTGGCGCGATCTATGTTGACCCGAACATTGATATCGATGGGACCTCTGGCGGAAATACTCCAGCAAGTAGCAAAGATTTCGCCCACAGTGCTGTGATTCCTAACTTTTACGTATCTCACAAGTATTCAGAAAAGTTAGCAATCGGATTTGCTGCAGGCACCAACTACGGCATGGAAACCGACCTAGGTACTGACTTTGCTGGTGCAAACCACGGCAATGAAGCAAGTGTAATCAGCATGGAACTCAACTTAAATGCTGCTTACCAAGTATTAGACAACGTTTCTGTTGGTGGTGGTGTTCGTTACGTGATGGCTGAAGGTAGCTTCGGCGCAACAGCTACAGGGACTTTACCAGTAGGCACGACGCTGAAGTACATGGAAGGTGACGACACTGCGTGGGGATGGCAAGTTGGCACCGCATGGCAGATCAATGAAAATAACCGTTTAGGCTTTGCCTACAAATCTGAAATCGACTTAACTCTTGAAGGTCATGCTAAAGGCTTTGCTTTCAACATGGCAAACCCAAATGCGCACAAACCTGGTTCTATGGATCTAGCTTTGCCAGCGACAGCCGAGATCGCTTCTTTCCATCAACTAACAGACAAAGTTGCCGTTCACGCTAGTATCAACTGGACAGACTGGAGTAGCTTCGAAAAATTAGTTGCAGACTTCCCAGGTGAACAGTCAGACACAATAAAGATGGAAAACTGGGAAGACAACTACCGTTTCGCGATCGGTACTACCTACCAAATGACACCTAAACTGGCTCTACGTTCTGGTATTGCATACGATACTTCAGCAGTAAGCGAAGAGCACCGTACTGCGACGATTCCAGAAACAGACCGTACTTGGTTAAGTATTGGTGCTGGCTACCAATGGTCTGAGCAACTAACCTTAGACGCTGGTTTCACTTACATTCTAGCGAAAGACGCTAAGATGCACGAAACTGATCCAGGCTTTGGTGGCGCTGATATGTTTGGTGGCAGCTTCGAAGGTGAAGTAACAGGCAGCATATGGCTAGTTGGTGTACAAGCTAACTACCGCTTCTAATCTGTCTTAATTAACCTAAGCAGCAAACATTAAAAAGGCTCGATGTTGTTTTCAACATCGAGCCTTTCTTTTATCGATAGTTTAAATCTTGTTTCTAGTAATCTTCTAGATAACCATCGATGAAGTCTTCTTCTTCAAGGTCGACCTCTTCAGGTTCTATCTCGGCTTTGAAATCACGACGTTGAATGTAAACATCACGCGTTAATGCATATGGATCAGGAGAGTTATCCAACAACGCTTCTTGCGACACTAACTGAGCACGTGTTTCCATACCCTCAAATGCCCACTTGCCTAAGCTTGCCCAGAAGTTCAAGAAAGACAGAGGCACATACATACCATCAACGGTTTCAGTTACTTCACGCGTTGTTAGTGGACCATAACCCGGAACCATGAAGTACGGACCATTCCCTACCCCGTAATGGCCAATCGCATCAGAGAAAGACTTATCATCGTACTTGGTGATCCCAGCTTCGCTAGCAATATCGATTAAGCCTAACAAGCCAATCGTTGAGTTAATCCAAAAACGATTGAAATGGTCGAGTGCTTTTTCACCATTGCCCATAATAAGGTTATTCACCATGCTTGATGGTTCGTCTAAGTTGGCTAGAAAATTGGAGATACCAGAACGCACTGGCACAGGGGTGTAGTCAACATAAGCGAGGGAAACAGGGCGAACTAAGTAAGGATCTAGATATTCGTAGTTGATATCCCACATCGCTCGGTTGAAGCCTTCAAAAGGATCATTCGGGTGGGGCTCTTCGACGTATTCAGAGGTTTCGAGGTTATCATCGTTAACACTTTCGTCCGGTGCACTTGAACACCCAACAGTTAAGCTTGCGATAAAAAGTAAACTCGAGAGTCTTAAAACACTGACAGACATATCACCTTTTCCATAAGGAATTCAAATAATAAAAAAGGCCAGCAATCGCTGGCCTCAATTGTTTGGCTAAGTCTATACCGTTTATCTGCAAATCGGAATAGCTAACACCTATGCAAAGTGATGATTAATATTGCTTATTGATATCAATGGTAACTGGAGCGCCCAATTCAACCACTTCACTTTCACCGTACCAATCACCTTCGCGAGTTGAAACGTTGCCATCAGTATCAAGCCTAGCTCTAACCATCAGAGTTTCAAGGCTAGACAGCTCTTGTCCTTCCAGCATGCTGTTGCCGTCATCTAGCACAACAGTACGAGGGAAGGTACCTAGTGGGTAACGAGCGGCTGCAATAGGCATTGGAGAACCGTCGGCTCTGTGCACTGACACAATTAACACTGAGTTAGGGTCAGCGTTAACGTCAGCAGATAGATCGAGCGTTACAGCAACAGTCTTGCCTTGGTCGACACCCATAGTGTCGCCCATTTTCTTCTGAGCACTTTCAATACTGCGCGAAAGCATTTCATAGCGACTGTCTTGTGGACCAATCATCTGCTGCATGATACTCCAGTACTTCACAGCACCCGGGTAGTCTTGACGTTCAAACGCGTCGAACGCTAGCAGTGAGAACACACGAAGGTCGACGTAATCGTTTTGAATCAAACGGCTCAAAATCAAACGAGCTTGGTTTTGATCAGCTTCATCAGGTGAAAGCATCAGAGCTTGTGCGAAACCTAACTGAACATCTTCATTCTTAGGTTCAAGTTTGTAAGCTCGTTCCATAGAATCTTTTGCTGTTTCAGCGTCGCGGTTAGCCAGTGCAATACGACCGAGTAGCAACCAACCTGTTGAATCTTTCGGCTGGTAATGCAGACGAGTACGAAGCGCTAGAGTCAAATCTTCCAATTCATCATCCGTTAGTGCTCCACCTTCCGATGACATTAGCTTTTTAGATAATTCAGGAAGGTTCGAGCTCACTTCTTGCCAGTGTTGAACTTTGTCCAATGCACCGAACTTAAAGTACATACCATAAGTCACAACGACGACAAGAATGATCGACGGTACAACCACACCAAGCGTAGAGATTTGAGTCTTCTTCATCTCTTCTTGTGCAGGAACATCATCAAGCAGAGACTGTTTCAAATCAGCGATCAGTTCTTGTTGGTTATCGACAAGACCTTCCTCTGCTTCTACTTCTAACTCTACGAGACGATCTTTATAGAATGCTTTGTTCAACTCGTCGCGAAGCATTTCGTCATTGTTTGCCTTCTTGTTAATAAAAGGCAGAACAATCAAGAAAATTGCCGCTAGCGAAAGGATAATGGTAGAAATCCAAAATAGAGTCATTACTTCTTATCTCCGTCGTTCTCTTCATCGAGTAACGCTTTTAAGCGAGCTTCTTTGTCTGCATCCCAGTCTTTATCTGACTCTACTGCTACTTGTGATTTTGACTTTCTGCTTCGTAAAATAATCAAACCAAATCCAAACACAACAACCGCAAACGGTCCAATCCAAAGGATCGATGTTGCTAGTGTCAGTGGTGGATTGTAAGTCACAAAGTTACCGTAGCGAGCAATCATGTAATCAATGATATCTTGCTTCGACTTGCCGTCTTTTGTCATCTCGTACACTTTTTGGCGTAAGTCGACCGCTAGCTCAGCGTTCGAATCACCAATCGTGTTGTTCTGACATTTAGGGCAACGTAGTGTATTGCTTAGCTCTTTGAACTGCTGCTCTTGATCTACGGTATCAAATTCATGAAATTCGATAGGTGCAGCCGAAACCGCCGCTGAAATTGCGAACGTAGCGAATAGAGTAATCAGTGCCTTTCTAATCATTTCGATTCCTCCAACAACTCTTGATACATCGGCTCAAGCGTCGATGCCCAGTTGGTTGGGTTCACGTCACCAACATGGCGGTAGCGAACTACGCCGTTAGCATCGATTAGGAAAGTTTCAGGCGCGCCATACACGCCAAGGTCAAGACCTAGCATGCCATTACCATCAAACAGGCTAATTAGGTACGGGTTACCCAACTCTTTTAACCAACCAACCGCTTTGTTGCGATCATCTTTGTAGTTAAGACCAATGATCTTAACGCCTTGATCCGCAAGCTTGTTCAGGTAAGAGTGCTCTGCATAACAAGTAGGACACCAAGTCGCCCACACGTTAAGAAGCAATGGCTCACCTTTAAAGATTGCTTGGTCATGAAACTTACCTGGTTGTTCTAAGTCTTCTAGACCGAACTCAGGAACAGGCTTACCAATCAATACAGATTCAAGCTTGGTCGGGTCATCGCCCGACTGGTTGCGCATTAATTGCGTTGCAAAGATTCCAGCTAGAACCATGAACGCAATCAATGGAATGAATAAAATCTTCTTGTTCATTCTAGTTAAGCCTCCTGCTCTTCAGCCGACTTTTTGGTTGGCTTACGGAAACGGTAACGACGGTCACTGATTGCAATAGCACCACCAATCGACATGATCAAAGAACCAGCCCAGATCCAACGTACAAACGGTTTGTAGTAGATACGTACGGCCCAAGACTTGTTGTCGTCCAAACGCTCACCCATTGCGATGTATAGGTCACGTGTTACGCCACGGTCAATCGCTGCTTCTGTCATCATAGACTTAGCTGTGGTGTAGAAACGTTTTTCAGCGTGAAGCGTGTTGATGTATTTGCCTTCTTTAGTAATTTCAAAGTCAGCAATGTAACCATCGTAGTTAGGACCATCTTTGTCACGAACCCCTGTAAACAAGAAGCTGTATTCTTCAAGCTGGTAGCTTTCACCAGGTGCCAGACGAACATCGCGTTCGATGCTGTAGTTTTGCACCATCGCGATACCAATCACTGTCACAGCTAAACCTATGTGACCACACACCATCGCCCAGTGACTACGAGGCAACTTAGTTAGACCTTTCATAAACGTATGACGGTGAGTCGCACGCTCATGCAGTTCAAAGCCGTGCATGAAGATGATCCAGAATGCCATTACCCAGCCAGCAAACGCAGTACCACTGAAGCGGTCAGCCAATAGAGCAACCATTAGCGCACTCAAACCCAATGAGAATGCACCTGAAATCAGCATTGGTTTAACAAGCTTAGACAGGTTGTCACGTTTCCAGCGGATCAGAGGACCGATACCAAGCAAGAACGAGAACGGAATCATTAACCAGAAGAACAGCATGTCAAAGAATGGAGCACCGATAGATACCGATCCCAAGCCTAACTGTTTGTGAACTAGTGGTAATAACGTACCTACTAACACAACCACTAGGGCTGCAATCAATAAGATGTTGTTGCCAAGCAGTGCGTTTTCACGAGAAACCAGATCGAAGTTACCACGAACACGAACCGATGCGCCTTTAACAGCGAACAACAGCAGCGAACCACCGATAACAAACACTAGGAAACCTAGAATAAACATACCGCGAGCAGGATCTGACGCAAATGCGTGAACCGATACCAAGATGCCCGAACGAACTAAGAATGTACCTAGTAAGCTTAGCGAGAATGCAGAGATAGCCAGCAATACTGTCCAAGCTTTAAATGTGCCACGCTTTTCGGTTACCGCTAGTGAGTGCATTAGTGCAGTACCAGCCAACCAAGGCATGAATGAAGCGTTTTCTACTGGATCCCAGAACCACCAGCCACCCCAGCCAAGTTCGTAGTAAGCCCACCAAGAGCCTAGTGCGATACCTACTGTTAGGAATAACCAAGCTGCGATTGTCCAAGGACGAGACCAACGAGCCCATGCCGTATCAAGACGACCACTCATTAGAGAAGCGATTGCGAAAGAGAACGCAACAGAGAAACCTACATAACCCATGTAAAGCATTGGCGGGTGAATAATCAAACCCGGGTCTTGCAGTAGTGGGTTCAAGTCACGGCCATCTACAGGGAAGAAAGGCAATGTACGTAGGAACGGGTTAGACGTTACGATAATGAATAGCAAGAAGCCGACCGTAATCAAACCCATGATAGCCAGTACGCGAGCCACAGACTCTTGAGGCATACCACGGCTAAACGTCGCTACAGCAACCGTCCAACCCGCTTGAATAAGAACCCAAAGCAGTAATGAACCTTCGTGAGCGCCCCAAACCGCCGTAATTCGGTAGTACCAAGGCAGTTGGCTATTCGAGTTACTTGCTACGTATTGAATCGTAAAATCATTTGTGTAGAACGCGTAACACAGGATAAAGAACGAAATCGCTAAGAATCCGAACATACCCCACGACAACGGTCGTGCGCTGTTCATCAGTAATGTGTTATTTCGAGCGGCTCCATACAATGGGAGCACGCTCAGCAGCAATGCAAGTCCCAAGGACAGGATCATCGCAAAATGGCCGATCTCGGCTATCATTGAGCATTTCCTTCTTTTTGTTCAGTCGTGTATTGCAAAGGCTCATGGGTTTTCTTCATTGCTTCCGCAACTTCAGAAGGCATGTACTCTTCATCGTGCTTCGCCAACACCTCAAACGCTTCGATTGTCGTTGCATTTTTAAGAACACCCTGAGCGACAATACCTTGGCCTTCGCGGAAAAGATCAGGAAGGATGCCATCGTATAGAATTGTTACTTTAGGGCCTACATCTTGCAAATCAAAGCTTACACGTAGTGATTCATTGTCACGGCTTACAGAGCCGACTACGACCATGCCACCAATACGTAGGCGTTGACCAACTTCAGGTTTCTTACCATCTTTGCCGTTGACCAGCTCAGTTGGTGTGTAGAACAGATCCATGTTCTGGTTAAGTGCGTAAACCATCAATCCAACAGTCGCACTGATACCAAAAAAGATCGCTAAGACAATGCCCAGCCTCTTTTTACGTCTTGGGTTCATAGAGTGTTCTCCATATTTTTTGCTGCATCGATACGAGCTTGACGATCAATCTTAGCTTGTACTTCATTTAGTAATTGCTTACCACGACGAACGCTTACGACCAGTAAAATGATCATCGCGAGGAATGTGATTCCAAATGCACTCCATACATACGAGGCATAGCCTCCCATGGCAAAGAAATCACTCAAAGATTCAAAATACATAATTACCTACCCTACTACGCTTTTTCAGCCGCAAGCTTGCGAACCCATGGACG
The DNA here is from genome assembly GCF_041467855.1 of Vibrio sp. 10N.247.311.51. Lineage (NCBI taxonomy): Bacteria > Pseudomonadati > Pseudomonadota > Gammaproteobacteria > Vibrionales > Vibrionaceae > Vibrio > Vibrio sp. 10N.247.311.51. Next base: position 308,637 of record NZ_JBFSVK010000002.1, read on the forward strand.
GTGACTTTCTTTACTGATGATTTCGTTACGGAAACGAACCATAGTCACAGCACCAAAGAAAAAGGCGAAGCCGAAGATGTTAAGAAGAAGCGGCCATAACATGTCACTTGAAATAGAAGGCTTGTCGAACTTAGTGATCGTCGCGCCTTGGTGAAGTGTGTTCCACCACTCTACTGAAAAGTGAATGATAGGTAGGTTGATGACACCAACGATAGCCAAAATGCCTGCCGCTTTCGCTGCTGTTTTTTGGTCGTCAAAAGCGTGGTGTAGTGCAATCACACCCAAGTATAGGAATAGAAGAATCAGCTCTGAGGTTAAACGCGCATCCCAAACCCACCAAGCGCCCCACATTGGTTTGCCCCAAACCGCACCGGTTAGCAGTGCAATGAAGGTAAATACAGCACCAATCGGTGCCATCGCTAGTGCGGCCATATCTGATAGCCTTACCTGCCATACCAAACCGATAAAGGCAGCAATCGCCATCGACATGTATACGCCCATCGACCAAATTGCAGACGGAACATGGATGTAGATGATACGGAAGCTATCGCCTTGTTGGTAATCAGAAGGCGCAAATGCAAGCCCCCACACGGTACCGACGGATAGACACAATAGCGCTAGGATCGAAAACCATGGCAAAAGTTTACCAGCTAGCTGATAAGAGGTTTCTGCTTTGGCATAGGGATGGAGCCATTTCCACATGTTGTAATCTCACTCTTACTTCATATTGCTTACAGCTGTTAAAGCTATAATTATAATAATTTTATTTGTCTTGCTTTCAGTTTTACTGACTCTATGAGTCCAATCGACACATTTGGTTCACATTGGCTATACGATAACGGAACCCCAATCAGTTCACACTCACTCTCAGTGCGGCACTGATCGCAAAAGGCGTCATAGTCATCGCACCCATTAACATTGCCCCAAGCACCGCCAATTGGCCGTTGTACGCAACGCCCAAAGCCGCAGCGTCAATCGCTGACGTCGCGAAAATCAAAATGGGGATGTAAAGCGGCAAGATTAACAGGCTTAACAGGACTCCGCCCTTCTGTAACCCAACGGTTAACGCAACACCAATCGCACCAATAAAACTCAATGCGGGTGTTCCTACCAGCAAGGTCAACACAACTGAGAGCCATGTATCAAAATCTAAAGACAACAAAACAGCCAATAATGGGCTGATTAAAATCAATGGTAACCCGGTCAACAACCAGTGTGCTATGACCTTGGACAATACTACCAACTGCAACGGGATGGGCATCAGCATCATCTGCTCAAGGGCGCCATCTTGAAAATCATCGCGGAAAAGACGCTCTAAAGAGAGCAATGCAGAGAGCAAAGCGGCCACCCAAACTATACCCGCAGCAATACGCGCAAGTAGGTTCGGCTCGGGGCCGATGCTCAAAGGGAATAGAGTTATAACAATGATGAAGAACCACAAAGGGTTAAAGATATCCGCTTGACGTCGAAACGCGATAAGCAGTTCGCGTCGGATAATCGTGGTCATTGAAGAGATCATATTACTCACCCAACTTTATTTTTCTTAGTTTCGGGCTATCAGCAAACATATCTTGGTGTGTGGTTAACAACACAATGCCACCGTTGTCTGCATGCTGAGAAAAAAGAGATTCGAGAACTTTCACGCCCTGCTTATCAATGGCAGTCAGCGGCTCATCAAGAATCCACAACATTTGCTTGCTCAACCAAAGGCGAGCCAACGCAACTCGGCGCTGTTGGCCTGCTGAAAGTTGCCCCGCAGGTACGTCTTCTCTGCCCGCAAGCCCGACTTGAGCCAGCGCGTGATAAAGCTCTTCTTTGCTGGTACCGCCACTGTGAATCGACTGATAAAAGCTCAGATTCTCATAAGCACTAAGCTCGCGCTTTACACCTGTTTGATGACCAAGAAAAAGTAAATTTTGATGATACACGTCTCGACTCGATTCAATAGACTCACCGTCCCAGGAGATAGTACCGTCATCGCGATCGCCTAAGCCAGTAATAATCCTAAGGAGTGTCGTTTTCCCAGTACCGTTACGACCTTCAACCTGAACCAGTTCACCTGGTTTCAATTGAAAAGACAACGATTCAAACAGAACCCTGTCGTCACGAATAGCAGTTAAATTTGAGACTTCTAGCATAGGTAAATTTAGTCGAGTAATGAGAGCGCTATAGTAGCACACCAACATGGTGACAAAACAGGACTAGGCGTTTTCGATAGAACAAAGTCGGTAAGAAACTGTTACCACCGCATCACAATTTACACATTTTCATCAACAAACAAGATATTGTCGTAGATACAAGCACTTATAAACATCGTTCTATATAGTTCGAGTAGACATAAAAAAAGAAGCCGAAGCTTCTTTTAAGAGGAATACGTAATAAACATCAATTGCTCAATACGAATTAAGCGCTCAATTTAACGACGTCGAGGCGGGTCTCTGCGATCGCGAGAGGCATCGGGTTGATCATCGTACGAGGAAGGATTACTTCTTAACGAAGGGATTTTTTCCTTACCCGCGAGCTTATTCTGTAGAGACATCATCAGCTCAGCTTCCGCTTTAGGTAATTCACACTCTTCGATCAGTTCGTTTATCCCGGCACCAAGCTGAACCATTTTTGTTGCACGCGTGTACAAGCGTCCATCGGTGTCAGCATGTTCCAACTCAACAATGCGTTCATTCAAGTGCTTGATCAGATCTTGTTGTTCCGTCACTTTCTGGCCAAGGCCAACCACAACAGAGCGAACCTCAAGTAATTGCTTACTCGATTTTTGAAGCTCTTTGTCGATGTTACGAACTTGCAGGCGTGACTGATCGAGCTGCTTTTGAATCGCACGTTTTACTTTGCTAATCAAAATCACGATGAATAACGTAAAAACCCCAACGCCTGATATCAGGGCAACAGGGCTTAAAGGAAGCGCTTCAAACATTACAGGTGAGCCATCTCATCCCATTCGTCTTCGCTTAGTAGTTTGTTTAGATCTACTAAGATAAGCAGCTTGCCATCTCGGTTACTTACACCTTGGATGAACTTAGCACTTTCATCAGTACCAACACTTGGCGTTGTGTCGATTTCAGAAGAACGTAGGTAAACCACTTCAGCAACGCTATCTACTAGAATACCAATTACTTGACGCTCAGATTCAATAACGATGATACGAGTGTTGTCTGTGATTTCACCTTGCATCAAACCAAAGCGAGAACGAGTGTCGATAACAGTAACAACGTTACCACGTAGGTTAATAATACCTAGAACGTAATCTGGAGCACCCGGTACTGGAGCAATTTCGCTGTAACGCAGTACTTCACGTACTTGCATTACGTTGATGCCGTAAGTTTCTTCTTCTAGCTGGAAAGTCACCCATTGAAGTACTTCATCATTCGTTTGCTCTTTTCTTACTTCAACTTCACTCATATGAGACATAGATAATCCTCTTGCCGTCGTTACCGACCACTATTATTAACTTGATGCGTTTATTAGCTTAATGCTTTTACATCTAGCCCTGCGTTTAGCATGGCGATTAATGCTTCAACATGAATCAAAGCACACATTTTTTCTTTTACCATACCAGCGAGCCATGGGCGTTTCCCTGCCATTTCTCGCCAACGTACTTTATCTGTATTAAGTAGCTCGGTGCCTTTTAGCTCAGTACCCGCAAGGCCCCACAAGCTCTCTCCAAGCATCACTATATATTGATAGTTTTCTTTGTATTCGTCACCTGATAGTTTCTCAGACATCACCCATTTTGCGGTGTCGACCACATCTAGCTGACTATCACGGTTGGTTTGTAACCCCAAATACCAAGTCGGTTTACCAATAATGTGATTGACCTCTTCTAGGCGATGGATACCACCGAGTTCATCAAGCGGCACCGCAAAGGTCACACCGTTCACATCGAAATACAGTACTTGAAAATCTTCTGTGCGAAACGTACTTTCCCAAGAGGTAAACTGGTCAGCACCTCCGGCTTGAGTTTCGGGTTCAATAACTGTTTCGGGCTCAGGAACATCAACTTCAGGCTCAACAGCCTTAACTTCTACTTGTTCCGTCGCTAACTCTTCAATTTGCTGCAATTCAACAGGTGGCTCTACAACAATTGATAAATCGGGTTCTGGAAGATTCCAATCCTGAATCTCTGGCTCTTCGAACACTTGAACAGACTCAACCGCAGCATCAAACATTTGCATGTCAGCTTGCTGGGCGATTTTCTGGGTGTTCTGATCCATCAACTCATCAAGGTTCAGTTCATCAACAACATTGGTCGCCTCTAAACGACTCAGTAGTTTCTGAACATCCTCAAGGTTAGGAACCTCAAACTCAGCCGCGCGTATTTCTGCATAGCTTGAGTGGTGACTCGAAAATTGGCGCTCTGGCTCTGGCTCTGGCTCTGGCTCTGGCTCTGGCTCTGGCTCTGGCTCTGGCTCTTCAGATTGTGATTCGTCGCTCGACTCGTCAACAAAAAAATCGTCAGATTCAAAGCTTTCATCACCTAACAGCGCAGTAAAGTAGTCATCCAGTGCTTGTTCACTGGATAGACTTGGCTGCGCCAATGTTGATTCTTTATTCGCGCTCATTTATCGCCAACCTTTCGAGATAAATAAGCAGCTGTTTATAAGCAAATACACCACGGCTACCCGATGCAAAATGAGAGGCTGGTAAGCGTTTTAGGCTCGCATCTCGAAACTTAGTATCTATCGGCACAGCAGATGTCCAAACTTGATTTGGATAATCATCTTTGAGCTGCGTTAATGTTTGCAGTGAGGCTTTGGTTCGCTTGTCGTACATCGTCGGGACAATCGTCACCTTAAACGGTGTTTTGCGAGACTTCTGCATGATGGTCAAAGTGCGAATCATGCGCTCTAAGCCCTTCATCGCCAAAAACTCAGTTTGTACCGGAATCAATATACGATCGCTTGCAGCCAATGCATTGACCATCATCACACCCAGAATTGGCGGGCAATCGATCAACACATAGTCATAGTCGTCTTTCAAAGCGGCCAAAGCGCGTTTCAAGATCAACCCCATGCCGCTTCGATTTCCCATTACACGGTCTAATGTCGCCAAAGACATGTGAGCAGGAATAATATCGATACCTTCGACTTCCGTTTGTAAAAGCAAAGGTCTTACTGTCTGCGCGGTGAACTCACGCAACTGGAACAGATCAAACAGGCTCGATTCCACCGTATCTGAGTCGTAACCCAGATAGGTTGTCAGTGATGCATGTGGGTCAGTATCAACCAACAGAACACGGTGCCCCTTCAACGCAAGTAAACCTGCTAGAGTCACGGTCGTGGTCGTTTTACCAACACCACCTTTTTGGTTTGCAACACTCCAAACAATCATTTCGATTTACCTAAGCTAACCCAACTTCAACCAAAATCCTTTCCGCGATGCGGTCGAGAGGTAGGTCTTCAGTAGAAATGCCAGCTTTTGCTACAGCTTGAGGCATACCATATACAACACAACTATCTTCGTCTTGTGCCCAAATCGTCGAGCCCGCGGTTTTCAACATACGCGAACCTTCTCGACCATCTGCGCCCATACCGGTCAGTATCATAGACAACACTTTGTCACCGTAGATCTTCGCTGCAGAGCCAAATGTGACATCCACACAAGGCTTGTAGTTCATGCGGTCGCCGCCATCAATAATTCTTAGACGTGCAGACCCAGCTCGGCCATCAACCATCATCTGTTTACCACCCGGAGCAAGATACGCCACTCCAGGTTTTAACACATCACCGTCTTGCGCTTCACGAACTTCAATCTTACACAAGGTGTTCAAGCGACTAGCAAAAGCCGCTGTGAATGTTGCTGGCATATGCTGAACTAACACAATTGGATGTGGGTAGTGTGCAGGGATGCGAGTCAAAATCTTCTGTAGAGCAACAGGGCCGCCAGTCGAAGTACCAATGGCTGTTAATTGATACTTCTTACCTGACGCTCTGAATTTCGCCGTTGATGCAACCGCAGGCTTCGCTGTCGAAGTCGAAGCTGCTGTTGAAATCGGCTGGCGCAATGGCGTAGATGTTGAAGTCGTTGCTGTCGCTCTCGGCGCAATAGGAGCACGACGCATAAATGCACGCTTTGCAGCAATCTGAATTACACGTTGTTGAAGCAATGCAACTGCATCGTCACGGTTACGTGCAATGTCTTCAAACTTCTTAGGTAGGAAGTCGAGAGCACCTGCATCTAACGCATCTAACGTTGCTCTCGCTCCATCATGCGTTAACGATGAGAACATCAAAATAGGCGTTGGAGACGCAGCCATGATCTCACGAACGGCAGTGATGCCGTCCATGACAGGCATTTCAATGTCCATCGTGATTACGTCAGGTCTTAGCTGTTTCGCTTTTTCAACGGCTTCTTTACCGTTTACTGCAACATCAATGACTTCTAGGCGAGCCTCTGAGTTGATGATCTCGCTAACGCGACGACGAAAAAAACTCGAATCATCAACGACTAATACTTTAATCGCCATATTTATCCTTAAATTAAATTCTTGACGCAGCTGCGTACTGCTTCAACAAGTCCGGCACATCTAGAATCAATGCAATGTGTCCGTCACTTGTAATTGTCGCGCCTGCCATTCCTGGCGTGCCTTGCAGAAGCTTATCAAGCGGCTTGATCACGACTTCTTCTTGACCGATAAGCGTATCGACAACAAAACCAACACGTTGGCTACCAAGTTGTACGATAACAACATGGCCATGTCCTTTACGCAGTTCAACAATACCCGCTTTAGGAGCAAGCCAGTTTTGCAAGTAGAACAACGGAATAGACTTATCGCGAACGATGATCGTCAGCTGACCATCAACCACGTTTGTGCGGCTTAAATCTAGGTGGAAGATCTCGTTAACCGATGCCAATGGCAACGCAAATGGGTGACCCGCAACACCGACCATTAAGGTTGGTAGAATCGCTAGGGTTAGTGGAACCTTGATGGTGATCTTGGTGCCCTGTCCCATTTCTGAATCAATATCAATAGAGCCGTTCAGTGTGTTGATCGCTGTTTTCACAACGTCCATACCCACACCACGACCAGAGATATCCGAGATCTGCTCTTTGCTTGAGAAGCCAGGAGCAAAAATCAGGTTGAAACACTCTTTATTCGATAAACGAGACGCTGCATCTTCATCCATCAGGCCACGTTTAACCGCGATAGCACGAAGCTTATCAGGGTCCATACCGCCACCGTCATCAACGATAGCCAGTTCAATGTGGTCACCTTCTTGAGAGGCAGACAGAATCACTTTACCCGTTTGTGATTTACCCGCAGCAACACGGTCGTTTGGCATTTCAATACCATGATCGACAGAGTTTCTCACCAAGTGAATCAGGGGATCAGCAAGTGCTTCTACTAAGTTTTTATCAAGGTCCGTTTCTTCGCCACGCATTTCAAGAACGATGTCTTTCTTCAAGCTACGAGCAAGGTCACGGACAACTCGTGGGAAGCGACCAAATACTTTCTTGATCGGCTGCATACGAGTCTTCATTACCGCACCTTGAAGGTCTGCAGTAACAACATCTAAGTTAGAGACAGCTTTCGACATTTCTTCGTCGTTGCTGTTGAGGCCAAGGCTGACGAGTCGGTTACGCACCAATACCAGTTCACCCACCATGTTCATGATGGTGTCCAGTGTTGATGTATCAACACGAACTGTCGCTTCAGCTTGTTGCTTCTTAGCCGGCACTTTAACTTCAGCTTTTGCTGAAGCGCTCGGTTTTGGCTCAGCTTTAACGGCAACTGGCGCAGCAGGTTTAGGCGCAGCTTGAGGTGCTACTGCCTTAACTTCTGCTGGCTTAGTCGCGGCATCCAATTCTTCAATCGAAGGTCCATTACCTGAGCCATGTAGTTGGTCAAGTAACTTCTCGAACTCTTCGTCAGTCATCAGATCATCGCCTTCAGACATCGCCGAAACAGGTGCTGCTGGCGGTGGAGGAGGCGTTGAACTTGCCGCTGTCGGGCTCTTACCCGCACCGTGCAATTCATCTAATAACTTTTCAAATTCGTCATCAGTAATATCACCACTGTCAGCAACAGACTGAGGTGCAGCGGGTGCAGCGGGTGCAGCGGGTGCTGGCGGCGGTGTTGGTGCAGAAGGCGCTGTTGGTGAACCACCTTTACCGTGAAGCTCATCAAGCAAGCGTTCAAACTCATCTTCAGAGATATCATCGACTGAAGATGCATTGATGTTTGAGCTTTCAGCAGTAGGTTCCGGAGCAATAACAGGCTCAGGCGCTGCAACAACAGGTTCAGGGATAATAGGTGCAGGCGCTTCTACTGGTGCCACTTCATCCGCAGACTCTGGTTTACAGAGACGGTGAAGTTCATCCAATAAAGATTGGTCGGCTGGCACTAAAGGTTCCTGATCTTGCACGGCGCGAAACTGTACATTGACTGTATCTAGCGCCTGCAGCATGGTATCCATCAAACCTGATGTTACGCTGCGTTGGCCGTTTCGCAGAATGTCGAACACATTCTCAGCACCATGACAAGTATCCACCAGCTCAGTTAATGCTAGGAAACCAGCACCACCTTTTACTGTATGGAAACCACGGAAAATAGCATTTAATAGGTCTTTGTCGTCAGGGTTATTCTCAAGCTCTACCAGTTGTTCTGATAGGAGTTCAAGGATCTCTCCTGCTTCGACTAAAAAGTCCTGAAGAATATCTTCGTCTAAATCGTAGCTCATACGTTACCTTTAAAATCCAAGACTGGATAACAAATCGTCGACTTCATCTTGAGATGCGACAGCGTCTTCGCGCTCTTCTGGGTTCATAATTGGACCTTCAGGCGCAATCGATGCTTTCTTCTCTGACTCTGGAGTTGGCTCTTTTTGATTCGCACCGAATACCGTGAGAATCTCGACCAAACGTCCTTCCACCTCATTCACCAAGGTAATAACTTTGCTGATTATCTGCCCAGTTAAATCTTGGAAATCCTGAGCCATCAAGATTTCAGTCAATTGTCCGCGTAGTTCAGTACTATCGCCTTCTACTTGGACAAGCAATCCATCAATGCGGTGACATAAAGCTTTAAATTGTGCCAGCTCAATGCGGCCATGCATCAGTTCATTCCATTGAGGCCTTACTTGAAGTAAACACTCGTGTAGGTTGTCTGCAATTGGCATACAACGATCAACAGCGTCCATCGTCTTGTTTGCCGCAACTTCCGTTTTATCAATGACATACTGAAGGCGATCCCTTGCGTCAGGGATTTCGTCATTTGCGATAACGCTGATGCGTTCATCGAAATTGAATTGAGTCAAAGAGTCGTGGAGGTCGCGTGTCAGACTTCCTATTTCTTGAAGCATTGGATTGTCTTGAAGACTAAAGTTATCTTCATAAATGCTTCTCACAAGAGAATCAGCATTTTGCTGCTCATCGTTCTCAAGCAGCTCTACTAATTTTTTTGCTTGTTCTAATGAAATCATCCTGAATTCGGCCTTACTCCGCATACTTTGTGCGCTTAGGCTATCGAGATAAACAGATAACTTATCAGCCAGTGTTTACCTAGAAGTGCCTAAATTTATTGATGCTTATAAGCGATCAAAAATCTTATCAAGTTTCTCTTTCAGCGTTGCAGCAGTGAAAGGCTTCACAATGTAACCGTTAACACCCGCTTGCGCTGCTTCGATGATCTGCTCACGCTTCGCTTCAGCCGTGATCATAAGCACTGGAAGGTGCTTAAGTTCTGCGTCTGCGCGAATGTGTTTAAGCAGGTCAATCCCTTGCATGCCTGGCATGTTCCAGTCAGTTACCACGAAATCAAATTCGCCTTTTTTCAGCATAGGTAACGCGGTCAAGCCATCATCTGCTTCTTGAGTGTTGTTGAAACCTAAGTCACGAAGTAGGTTTTTAACAATTCGGCGCATCGTTGAAAAATCATCAACAATGAGAATTTTCATGTTTTTGTTCAAATTAGCCTCCACTGAATAGGATCAGTGTTGTTAGTCGTTCTGTGTCCAAGCACTTAACTTAGTGCGTAAACGCTGCATAGATTGGCTCAGTATTTGGCTGACACGAGATTCGCTGACACCTAACACTTCCCCAATCTCTTTTAAATTGAGTTCTTCGTCGTAATAAAGCGAAAGCACAAGGCCTTCCCTTTCCGGAAGTTGTTTTATCGAATCGATCAAAGCTTGGCGGAATGACTCATCAGCAACCCCTTGAAAAGGCGTATTATCTTGAGAGTCTTCATTCGGAGATATTACATCATCTGAGACGCCTAAATCTTCGATTCCAACCAGTCTTGAGCAATTAATGTCAGTTAAAGCACTGTGATATTGCTCTAAGCTGAGCCCCATGTGTTTTGCCACTTCGGCATCACTCGGGTCGCGGTTGAGGATACCCTCTAATTCCGCGATTGCACTGCTGATTTCTCGATTGTTTTTATGAACCGATCTCGGTACCCAATCCCCACGGCGAATGTCATCCAACATTGCCCCTCGAATTCGAATACCAGCATACGTCTCAAAGCTTGCGCCTTTGGTACCATCATAGTTTTGTTGCGCTTCAATCAAGCCGATCATGCCAGCTTGAATTAAGTCATCAACCAATACATTAGGCGGTAATCGCCCCAACAAGTGATGAGCGATACGTTTAACCAACACAGAGTACTTCTCAAAAAAAGCCTGTTGGCTATTGTGATTAGCGTGTTGGTCGTAAGTAAGCGCTTTATTCACCAAATGGTTCCTCTATAAATTCAGTACGATTCAGCAGCCTTTCAACAAAGAACTCCAAGTGTCCGCTCGGTGTTTTTGGTATTGGCCAGGTCAAGGCTTTGTTAGCCAAAGAGCTGATTGCCAATGCAGCTGGAGAGCGAGGAAACGCATCGACTACGATTTTCTGTCTCTTGACTGATTGACGTACTTTATCATCTAAAGGAATACATGCTACGAGTTCGAGGCTCACATTCAAGAAGCGCTCTGTGACCAAAGTCAACTTTGCAAATAATTCTCGGCCTTCGCGGTAGCTTCTGACCATATTTGCAACAACTTTGAATCGCTGAACTTGGTGTTCTCTGCTTAAAAGCTTAATCAAAGCATATGCATCCGTGATCGAGGTAGGTTCATCACATACCACAACAACCACGTCTTGCGCCGCTCTTGAGAAGCTGATCACCATGTCCGAAATACCGGCTGCGGTATCAACCAACAAGATATCCATCTCGTCTTCAAGCGAACCGAATGCGCGAATCAAACCAGCATGCTGTGCGTGTGAAAGTTCAGTCATGCTTTGAGTGCCCGATGTCGCTGGAATAATTTTAATTCCGTGCGGCCCTTCGACAATCGCATCCTTAAGTTCACATTCGCCAGCCAACACATGCCCAAGGTTTCGTTTAGAACGAATACCTAGCATGATATCGACGTTCGCTAGCCCTAAATCGGCATCTAGCACCATGACTTTTTTGCCTTGGCGCGCCATGCAAATAGCCATACCTAACGTCACATTAGATTTACCAACGCCTCCCTTACCACCGGTTACAGCGATAACTTTTGTGAGTGAAGGCTTGGTTAAGCGACGGAGGCCGCTAGCTTGATCATGTATCATATTTTCATTCATATTTATCCGCCGCCTAGAGCCCTTCAGAATCGCTATTCCAGTAATGAGGTTCATTCTCTGTAGATTTTTCTAATAACTCATTGGCCTTAGCAATCATGTACTTTGGCTGAGCTATAACGATATCTTCAGGAACTCGTTGACCATTTGCTATGTAAGCAACTGGTAATGCATTTTGTATTACGACACTGATGAATTCACCTAGACTTAGGGATTCATCCAGCTTAGTCATGATGCATCCCGACAACGGGATTCTTCTAAAGTGTTCAATTGTTTCTTGCAGCACTTTGCGTTGCGCGGTTGCAGGCAACACAAGGTAGCTATTGATAACGGAACCACTCTCTTGCATCAATGTGTCTAACTGCTCAGATAGGCGAACATCTCGTTGTCCCATGCCTGCAGTATCGACCAGAATCAGGCGACGATTACGTAACTGATATATTACATCGGCCAGTTCGCTAGAATCTTTAGCAACTCTTACAGGACAACCCATAATTCGACCGTAGATCGATAACTGCTCATGTGCACCTATACGATATGTATCAGTTGTCACTAGTGCGACGTTATCAGCGCCATATTCCATGGCAGCACGTGCAGCTAGCTTTGCAACAGTCGTTGTTTTACCCACGCCGGTTGGGCCAAGTAGAGCCACAATACCGCCGCGTTTTAAAATATCTTTTTGTGTAACAGAGATTTGGTCAGCAACCAGAGCTAACAAAGCCTTCCATGCACGTGCAGGTTTAGTATCTTCAGGAATGTAGCAAGCCATTTGATCGGCAAGCTCTGCAGATACACCCATACGCTCAAGGCGCTTAATAAGCATCGCTCTGAGCGGTTCACGACGCTCAACTTCTTGCCACATTAACCCGGAAACTTGATGCTCTAACAGACGACGAATTGAGGTCATCTCTTCACGCATCGTTTCCATTTCAGTATCAGAACCTTTGGATTGAGTATTCTCTCGACCACGATCATAACGGGTAGGATCCAAGCGAGGTGCCGGGCGCTCTACTCTGCGGTCTTCAGCAATCAACTTAGACAAACCCGTTTCACGAGCAAATGCTGAATCAAGATTGCCGAGAGACTGTTGGTTACCGTGAGATTGCTGATGGCCATGAGACTGCAAATTGCTTTGACTCTGAGGCTTATGACCCGTGCTTGATTGGCGATTGAGCAATGCTGACAATGAATCTTCATTTTCAGCACGATGTTGTGGCTCATCATCGACGCCATGACTGTATTGCTTTAGCATGTTCGCAAAGCGCTTGGTCATTGAGCGTCCACCTTCAGCATTCGACTGTAGGCTAACCTTATCATCGTCTAGTTGACGTCGCCCTGCAGGAGCTGCGGGCGCGGCCATTTGCGTATATTGGCTTTGGGCAGGCTGCTGAGGTTTATTTAGTCTCTGACTCGCTGTCGACGGGCTGGATTCACCATCAATAGCGGCAACAATTTCCACGCCACCTGCGACCTTTTTGTTAGACATGATCACCGCTTCTGAACCAAGTTCTTCTTTAACTTGGAGCAGAGCCGTTCGCATATCTTTTGCAAAAAATCGTTTAATTTTCAATTCGATCGTCCGTTCTAATTAGGCGGCTTAATTACCAACAGCTTGTACTATACGTATCTGCTTTTCGTCCGGTATTTCTTGGTAAGACAAGACTCGCAAGCTTGGGATCGTGTTCTTCACGAACTTAGCCAGAGTCGAACGCAACACGCCAGAGGTCAATAGTACCGCTGGTTCACCTTTCAGCTCTTGCTCTTGCGTAGCGTGGCTGAGAGAGGTCTGTAAACGTTCGGCTAAACCAGGTTCAATACCAGCAGATTCTCCGCCGGATGCCTGCATGGTTTGATGCAAGATTTGTTCCAGCTCAGGAATTAGGGTTATCACTGGCAACTCTGGCTCTATACCATTGATTTCTTGAACAATTAATCGTTTCAATGAGATACGAACCGCCGCAGTAAGTATGTCAGGTTCTTGACTCTTACCTGAATACTCCGACAAAGTTTGGACTATAGTTCGAATGTCACGAATTGGAATAGCTTCATTCAATAGGTTCTGTAGCACTTTCACAACCACACCCAACTGCAATTGATCCGGTACAAAACCTTCCACCAGCTTAGGTGTTGAGCGGCTAAGCATCTCAAGTAAGTTCTGAACTTCCTCGTGACCAATAAGCTGTGATGCGTTGTTGGTAAGCAGTTGGCTAAGATGTGTCGCCAATACTGTAGAAGAATCGACAACGGTATAACCTAGAGCTTGTGCGTGTTCACGCTGCTCTTCACGAATCCATACCGCTTCTAATCCAAATGCAGGGTCGATTGTCGGCTCACCATCGATCATACCGTACACTTGGCCCGGGTTGATCGCGAGCTCCATGTCAGGCTTGATCTCAGCTTCACCTACTGCGACACCCATCAGGGTAATTCGGTAGCTGTTTGGTGTCAGCTCTAGGTTATCGCGAATGTGTACCGCTGGGATCAAGAAACCAAAGTCTTGAGACAACTTCTTACGCACACCTTTAACGCGTTCAAGCAGTTCGCCCCCTTGGTCTCTGTCAACCAAAGGAATTAAACGGTAACCCACTTCTAAACCAATAATATCGACAGGTTGAACATCATCCCAAGAAAGCTCCTTCTGAGAGCCTACTTCTCCATTCGCTTCAACGGTTGCCGGAAGATTAGGTTCTTCCGCCTTCTTTTTGTTTTTCTTATCGATGTAATACGCACCCGCGCCCGCAATAACAGCAAGACTCAAGAATGAGAAATGTGGCATACCCGGAACAATACCCATGATGCCAAGGATAGCGGCGGTGATCATCAAGGCTTTTGGATTGTCGAACATCTGGAAGACGAGCTGTTGCCCCATGTCTTCATCAGTATTTTGACGCGTTACCATCATTGCAGCTGCTATAGAAAGGAGCAGTGACGGGATTTGTGCAACCAGACCATCACCGATAGTCAGTAGCGTGTAGATCTCGATTGCTTCACCAAAACCAAGGTCAAACTGAGCCATACCAATGCTCAAACCGCCAATGATGTTGATGAACAAGATTAAGATACCAGCGATCGCATCGCCTTTAACAAACTTAGATGCACCGTCCATCGAACCGTAGAAGTCGGCTTCTTTGGTTACTTCAAAACGTCGCAGACGCGCCTGGTCCTGGTCGATCAAACCTGCGTTCAAGTCGGCATCGATTGCCATCTGTTTACCCGGTAACGCATCCAAGGTGAAACGCGCGCTTACTTCCGAGATACGGCCCGCACCTTTGGTTACAACCATGAAGTTGATGATCATCAGAATCAAGAACACCACTAGACCGACAGCGTAGTTACCACCGATAACCACGTTACCGAAGGCTTCGATCACGTTACCAGCAGCGTCACCACCTTCATGGCCATGGAGCAATACCACACGTGTTGAAGCAACGTTCAAGGCCAATCGAAGCAGAGTCGCAATAAGCAGCACGGTCGGGAATGCAGCGAAGTCTAAAGGCCTACGGGTATAAACCGAAACCAATAGCACAACCATAGACAGTGCAATATTAAAGGTGAAGAACATATCCAACAAGAAAGCTGGAATGGGCAACACCACCATAGCAAGCGTGGCAAGTACCATAACAGGCGCACCAATCGCAGGCATGGCACGGTTAGGGATTTTAGGTAGCTTGTCCGCAAAAGGCAGGGAGAATTTCATAAATCTAGACAGTTTCGCTATGTTGTAGCTCTCTGAAGAAGTGGATTAGATCTTAGTCAGGGCTGTTTTGCTATGGGCTTATAATGTTCAGGCTTACTACAGCAAACACTGTACCAACATCTCACGTCAAATTATCGCCATCACCTCTATAAAAGGAAGATTAGCTAGCTCGCTATTATCAAGGTTCATCACGCAGAGCTCAAGCAATTGATCTAATGACGTAAATCAGGTGGGATCGGCATATTAGAATCTTGCAGTTTTGGTCGCTCACCACCTCGTTTTCGGTACTGTTTAAGCTGGAAAACATATGCAAGCACTTGTGCAACTGCTGTAAACAGACCGTCAGGAATTTGTTGTTCTAGCTCAGTGGTATGATAAAGCGCCCTCGCTAATGGCGGCGCTGGAACGATATAGATGTCATTTTCACGCGCAATCTCTCGGATCTTCATCGCCATGTGGTCGACACCTTTAGCAACCACAATTGGTGCTTTGTCTTGATTCTGCTTGTAGCGCAGCGCCACTGAAAAGTGTTCCGGGTTGGTCACAATCACATCTGCTTGAGGGACGTCTGCCATCATACGACGCTGAGCCGCTTCCCTTTGAAGCATACGAATTCGGCCTTTCACTTCCGGCTTACCTTCAGTGTCTTTGAATTCGTCTTTGACTTCTTGTTTGGTCATCTTCAATTGATCGGCGTGTTGCCAGATCTGGAACGGGATATCAATCGCCACCACAATCAGCAGCGAGCAGCTGATCAACAGGATGAAATTGAGCAAGATATCCAAGGCATGAAAGATGTTCTGCGGGTACACATCCATACTCAGCTGCATTAAATCATGCTGAGAGGCTTGAATCAGATAAATCGCCATCCCCGATACGAGCGCTACTTTAAGAATAGACTTGAGCAGTTCAACCCAGCTTTGCAGGCCAAACATACGCTTGATGCCACTGAGTGGGTTGAGCTTAGACGCCTTTGGCATCGCCGCTTGCATTGAGAAGTTAATCCCACCGACACCCGCAGCGCCGATAACGGCAGCAACAAACAGGGTTATCAGTATCAAAAACAGCGGGAACAGCAGGTTCACCAGTGCACCACCGGCAATTTCTAGGAGTTTGTTAGTGTCAAAGATCTCGTCACGGCTCAAAGAGAACAGGCGTTGCATCGCCTCGAACAAAGCCTTCGCCATCGATTCGCCAAACCACATTAATGCAATCGCACCGACAATTAATACCGATGCTGACGCCAGCTCTTTTGACCTTGCAACCTGCCCTTTCTCTTTGGCCTGTTGCAAGCGTTTGGGCGTGGCGTCTTCTGTGCGTTCTTGACCGTCTGACTCTGCCATTTCAGTCTCCTAGCAATCTAACCGGATTAGACGACATATCTGTTGCTCGCCCTGCATCCAGAATAGCTCATAGTGACTATACAAGCCGCCAAGGATGTACCAACAAAGTAACAGACCCACGAGTAGCGCAAATGCAAAACCCAAAGAAAAGATGTTTAACTGAGGTGCCGCACGCGTCATTACACCAAACGACAAGTTAATTGTTAACAGCGCGATAATGCCCGACAAGGACATCGCCAATGCCGTTTTGAACATGATACCGAGCCACAACGCGAGCTCTCGAAAATCAACAGAGGTCAACGATCCACTGCCAATCGGCAAGGTCTTAAAGCTAAACACCACCAGCTGCAGCATTTTCAAGTGACCATCGGTCGCCAAGAAAAACATGGTCGCAAGCAGCATGAACAGTTGACCAAGTACCGGCGTGTTTTGCCCGTTAGCCGGGTCGACCATTGAGGCGAAGCCCAAGCTCGATTGCATACCCAAGATCTGGCCGAGCATGACGAAGGTTTGAATCATGAACTGGGTAACAAAGCCCATGGCCACGCCAATCACGATCTGTTCAAAGACAGTCAGGAAGCCTTGAAAGGACAGAAGTTCAATCTCTTTGGGAACGGCCGGAATCGCAGGCATCACCGCAAAAGTAATCGCCAAACCTAAATACAGACGAATACGCGGCGACACGAAGCGTGCCCCTGTTACCGTCATCACCATCAGCATCGCTGAGATGCGAGTGTATGGCCAAAAATAATTGGCTAACCACTCTAGTACAAGGCTCGTTGGGTATTCCATATCGGTTTAATACAGAACTTGCGGCAAGCGTTCGATGAGCTCAAAAAAGAACTCCATCATCATCTGGGTCATCCAGTGTGCGAATAGCATCAACGCCAACAAAGTTACGATCAAACGCGGCAGGAAACTCAGTGTTTGTTCGTTGATTGAGGTCGCGGCTTGGAAAACAGCCACAACCAAACCGATCAGCAGGCTAGGAATAATGATGGCGCAAACCATGATTAATACCATCCAAAGGGCATCTCGGAACAACTCTACGAATATTTCAGGATTCATTATTCCCCCAGCTACAAGGCAAAACTGCCGGCGAGTGTGGAGAGTATCAAGTTCCAGCCATCAACAAGAACAAACAGCATCAACTTAAACGGCAGCGATACAATCATCGGTGACAACATCATCATACCCATAGCCATCAATACCGATGCCACCACCAAGTCGATGATTAGGAAAGGCAAGAACAGCATAAATCCGATTTGGAAAGCCGTTTTTAATTCCGATGTGATAAATGCTGGAATCAGAACCGCCATCGAAACATCTTCAGGGTTAGTCACTTCCGCACCAGAAATCTCAACAAAGGTTTCAAGATCTTTAATTCGAGTCTGCTTGAGCATGAAGGACTTAATCGGTTCTTGGGCAACATCAAATGCCTGTCGTGCCGATATCTGTTCATTAAGATACGGCTGAACTGCTTGTTCGTTAACTTGATTGATCACTGGCGACATGATGAAGAAGGTCAAGAATATCGCGATACCAATAATGACTTGGTTAGACGGTGTTTGTTGTAGACCCATCGCCTGACGCAAGATAGACATCACAACCACAATACGAGTGAACGACGTCATCAAAATCACCATCGCCGGCAAGAAGCCAAGCATGGTCATTAACGCAAGAATTTGCAGGTTAATCGAGTAGTCTTCACCGCCATTGGCATTGGTTGTCATGGTAAAGGCAGGTATGCCGCCACCATTGCCGGTCAAGCTGCCCGTGGTCATGGTTGTCGATTTGGCTTGGTCTTGTTCCATCGTGCTGATGGTCACAGATTCCGACCCAGCGGTACTCGCAGGAATGACGGTGCCGTCTTCAGCTTGTGCAAATACCGATACACTGAATACGATTGAGCATAGGAGAATAAGCTGAACCAACAGCACTTTCACCGCTCGGAAAGCTCCGGCTTGGTGAAAGTAAGAGGAGTTCAAAAGTCCGTTACTTGTTTGCATCTTTTTTTATTAGCTGGGAAAGCTGACTTGAAAATGTACTTTTTTCCAGCATCTCCTGAGTAAGAGGTTTATCGAGCTTAGAGATCAGCTGAATCGATTGTGTGGTAATCCCTACCAAGAACTGTTCATCACCCGCTTGCACAATAGCGATACGCTCTTTAGTACCAACAGGGATTTGCCTAACAATCGCCAAACCTTGTTGATTCGACATCGCAGGCACTTGCATTCGCTTGAGTAGCCAAGCAATAAATAAAATGAAGGCTATAACGAAAATTAGCGACCCAAAGGTGGTCGCTAAATCGAGAGAAGGCGGTGTTGCTGCAAAGGCAATGGAAGGAACCGTTAATAGCCCTACTCCCAAGGTTCCTCGTAGCAGCCCTGTCATTCCGAGAGAAGAGCCCGCCAGTCTTTGAGACAAAAAGCTCATTAACGTAGCTTCTTAATTCGTTCTGTTTGGCTAATAACGTCAGTCAAACGAATACCAAATTTGTCGTTTACTACAACCACTTCACCGTGAGCAATCAGAGTTCCGTTGACCATCACGTCTAGTGACTCACCAGCGATTCGATCAAGCTCTACAACCGAACCTTGGTTCAATTGGAGTAAGTTGCGGATACTGATCTGAGAGCGACCAACTTCCATCGAAATAGTCACTGGAATATCCATAATGGTATCCAGCTTACGACGCTCATCTTCAGAAATCGGAGATGATGAATCGGTTAGCTCATCAAGTGGTGCCGCAAGCACATCATCAACATCAATTGACGGCGCTGAAGGATCTTCACCAAGTGCTGCAGCCCATTCGTCTGCTAACTTTTGATCTTCACTAGGTTCCATTACCAATTCCTATACTTTTATCTATTTTTCTATTCGTCATCATCGCTGTTTTCGAGTTCAGACATTAAGTCTTTACCTAGAAAAGCGAGATCAGTTTTGACCACACTCGGTCTTCGAATTTTTTCCGAAATCTGTACCGCAAGTTTTTCACCTGAACGTCCCATTTTCACACGATACGTTGGCAGTTCTTCGACAAACATCGTCGCGTGCTCAGGCATGTTCATGGGGATAACGTCACCAGGACGCAGCTCCATCAGATCTCGCAGGGAGATGTCTTGCTCTAACAAGTTCACACGGAAATTGACTGGCACATCCATGATCTCATCACGCAGTGCGGTGCTCCAACGAACATCGGTTTCCATTTTGTCTGATTGAAAACCCGCATCAAGCAGTTCGCGAATCGGCTCTACCATCGAGTAAGGCATAACCACATGGAAGTCACCACCACCACCATCGACTTCAATGTGGAATGAACTCACGACAATCACTTCGGTTGGACTCACAATGTTCGCCATACTTGGGTTCACTTCAGAATCCAAGTATTCAAACTCAACCCCCATCACTGGAGACCAAGCTTCTTTGTAATCTTCAAAGACAATTTTCAGCAGTAACTGAATAATACGTCTTTCGGTTGGTGTGAATTCACGGCCTTCAATCTTGGCATGGAAACGACCATCACCGCCAAAAAAGTTCTCTACGAGAATGAAAACCAGACGAGCTTCCATGGTGATGAGTGCCGTACCTTTCAATGGACGGAAACGAACCATGTTTAAACTGGTGGGTACATACAGTGTGTTTTGGTATTCACCAAATTTCATCATCTGTACGCCGTTTATCGACACTTCAGCCGTTTTACGCAGCATATTGAACAAGCTGATACGCAAATGACGAGCGAATCGCTCGTTAATAAGTTCAAGGGTCGGCATTCGACCACGAACAATTCGATCTTGAGATGAGAAGTCGAAATTGACAGCATTATCGTTATCAGCTTCTACAATATCTTCAACTTCTTCAACTTCTTCAACATCATCAACGCCATGTAATAGCGCATCAATTTCGTCTTGGCTTAATAAATCGGTCACAAATTACCTACTGAATCACAAAATCAGTGAATAGCACTTTTTCAATCACAGGCTGGCCAACAGCTTGAGTCAGACTTGCTTTGATATCTTCCGTTGCCTTGTTACGCAGTTCAACTCGTCCAGTTGGTGAGCGCAATTGATCAACCGTTGCCGAAGCGAACGTCGCCAATAACGTACTTTCCACGAGTGGAGAGTGATAACGAGCCAGGCCTTCATTCTTACTCCCCCGAACCATCATCTGTGCTTTTATCTGAACTAGGCGATCTTTTTTATCACCTGTCACATTGAACAAAAAAGGCTGAGGAATATTAACATACATAACTGGTTCTGCAGCGACCACAGCAGTTACTGGCTGAGACGGAGATTCAGAGGCGCTATCATCAGAGCTTAAGAAAAAGAGCAGCGCACCACCTATACCAAGCAGTAACACGACTACGGCAATAATAATTATAAGGAGCTTGCTCTTCCCTTTAGGTGCATCTTGTTCTTCTGCCATACTTTACTCTAACTTCCTGTTCTTTCGGTTAACTAAGCGTTCTTAGCCTGATATTAGGCATAATAACTAATTCCATCACGCTTTGATGCGACATTCAATTCAAGATTGCTGCCACTATCAAGGTTTTCATCACCTTGCGTATCATTTGTGCGGTTAGCGCCGGATTGTTGCTCACCATTGTTGTATCTATCTTGTCCCTGACCGGAGTTCTGTTGTTGAACAGACGAATCGGCAAGCTGCAGACCTTGCTGAGCAAGCATCTCTCTCAAGCGAGGTAAGGTTTGTTCAATCACATCTCTCGCTTGCTGATTGCTCACGGTAAAGTGCACGTTTGCCACGTCATTATTCATGGTCATGCGAATTTTCATTTGGCCCAATTCTGGTGGGTCTAGACGAATGTCCAAGTTCTTAAGGTTCTTAGACATCATCATTTGTACTTTTTCAGCCACTTGCTCATTGGCTAGCTCTTTGGTGAGCTGTAAGGGCGCTTGTTGAGCAGCTTGAATTTCAGCTCGCGTAGGTGCTGAACCCACCGTTGCCGTACCTTGTGCACCAGCCGCAGAAGCGATCTGCTGAGCAAAGGTCGAATCTTTAGAATCTTCTTTAGCACCCGCTTTACCCAAACCAGACAGTGCTGCTGCACCGGCGCCCGCTTTAAGGAGCGTATCAGCCGAGCCTGCTTTTGTGGCAGCTGGCGTTGCATTCATCGCCATACCTTGCGCGGTTAAAGCTGGATCCAACGTTGCTTGCTGCTGAGGTGAAGCCACATTAGCTTGTTGAGCAGCTGCCTGTTGGGCTGCATTTGCATTATTGGCGTGCAGCATTGCCGCCTTTTCCGTAAGAGCATTGTTTGCTGATTGAGAAGCAGCCTGCGCTGACACTTGTTGTGCCGCCGTCGCTACAGCTGCTGTTGATGCTGCCGCAGCCAAGGCTTTAGTTTCGCTTGAATCCGTATTATCCCAATCGATAGCAGTGGGTTCACCAGACGCACTGTTCGCAGCCGGAGCTTGACTTAGCAAAGCCGTTGCTTGTTGTTGAACGTTTGCGAGCTGTTGATTCAACAGGTCTAGGTTAGAGGTCGCTTTAGCCAAAGCGGCTTGCTCATCAACCGTCAACTTAGCGCCACTTTGTTGCTTCTCATGCAAGCTATCGACAACAGACTGCTCTGATTCGATTTTTCCATTCAATTGGTTTAGCGCTTTGGTATGGGCATCTACTTGCTTTGCCAGTTCAATATCCGCGGCTGACAATGCTTGGCTCTGCTCGGCAGCAACCGCACTAGCTGCATTCTTTTGGCTCAGCTCTCGGCTCATACTGGCTTCAATTTGTTCTGGAGTGACGCCTTTATCCATCAACTGTCGAATTTCAGCATCAGTCAGCTGAGAAACACCCTTACCTCCGGTAAGTACAGCGATTTCAGAATCGACTTCAAGGCTCTTCTCTTGATTTTCAGCCTTAGCTTGTTGTGTCGCCTTATCCGTAACGGAAGCTCCTGTAACAGAAGCACCGGTGATATGACCTTGGGCTTGTTCTACCTGACCTTGCTGAGGCAAGCCTTTGCCGTTTGGCGCTTGATTGAGAGTTTTGTTTGCCTCATCCAATTGACCAAGCAATTTATTGCCTTCACTCATCGCTGCATTGGCTTTCGATGCCTGCGTAGCACCATCTACCGTTGATGAACCCTGAGTTTGGGATTGAACAATATGTTCTTTAGATTCGTTAGTTGTAGCCTGCGCATCTTTACCATCTGCCTTATCTGCGACAGTCTTATCTGCAACAGTGCTATCAGTGCCCGAATTGGCTTTGAGCTGAGCCTCAGATCCAGACGCAGCCTCTGCAGATGTTTTATCAGCAGCTTTCTCGCCTTCTACTTCTGAAGCTGCTTGCTTGCTTTTCGCTTCGCTCACTTCGTCAGTAGCCTTTGATTCAGCGGAATCACCTTTGTTCGTTCCGGCTGACGCTTCACCTTCGGTAGATGCCTGTTTAGTATCAGGTTTCGCGGTGCTTTCTGTGTCTTTTGCAGCGGCTTTACTGCCACTTTCTTCAAAGCCAAGCGCTTCTTTAAAGGACCCAAAGAAACCTTTAGAGTCGCCGGTTTCTTCTACCTTGGAAGAGGCAGAACCGGTGTCCAACAACGATGACGTTTTGTTGGTCGCTGAATTTGAGGAAAGACTAACATTCATATATACAAGCTCTATCTACTAGCTTTGCTGCCATGAATCAGACAACAAAAAGAAAGTCGGATGCTTTTCATGCCTTTGGTGGGCATAACGCGCAATTTTATATCAAACGGAGCAAGAAACATGCCTATAAGTTCGGTTCTCACAATATCGAGAACAGCGCTTACGTCATTCGTGGCTTAGGATCACATCTTCTTTCGGCTGTATAACAGAGTCGAGAACTCATCCATTTGCTTTTGTTCTCTTTGATCTTGCAGCTTTGCTTTCTCTTTCTGCTTTTTCTCCATCAACCACTCGTAGGATTTACGTTTTTTGCGTAACTCCATCCAGTAGTTTTGGCAGTTGTCGACTTGAATTTTAAAGTGGTGCTCGGCTTCTCTCTGCTTGGATAATGTTTCATCCAACTGAGTTAAGAAGCGGTTCAAGTGGCCATATTGGCTCGCCGTTAAGCCTTCCTTGCCGCGGTCAACGAGCTGCTGACAGTAATCCAGTCGATACTTTTCAATCTGCGTAACCTGCTCGTAGTAACCTTGCAGCTCCGAGTTCGCTTTGTTGAGCGCGAGTACCGCTTGGTTCTCTTGATCTTTAGCTTGATCGAGCAAAAATTCTAATGCGTTATCCATGACTAATCTTATTCACTCGTTAGCCACCCAATACATGCTTCAACATGTTGACGCACATATCGTATGGGACGGTCTCTTTCATCTTCTGCTGCAAGTACTCATCCAGTTTTGGCTTCAACGTGAAGGCACTATCGATTGCAGGATCGGTTCCTGGCTTGTAAGCACCAATCGACACCAAATCTTGGTTTTTACGGCAGATAGACAGCACTTGCCTTACCGCTTTCGACATCAAGACATGTTCTTCAGTGGTAATTTGCGGCATAACACGACTGACGGATTTCTCAACATCAATCGCAGGATAATGACCGGCATCGGCCATTTCACGCGACAACACAACGTGACCATCGAGAATCGCTCGCGACGCATCCGCAATCGGATCTTGTAAGTCATCGCCTTCGGTTAACACGGTAAAGAAAGCCGTGATAGAACCTTGTCCATCATTGCCGTTGCCTGCTCGTTCCACCAGCGCAGGAAGCTTGGCGAAAACTGATGGCGGATAACCTTTGGTTGCTGGCGGCTCACCCACAGACAGAGCAATTTCACGCTGAGCCTGAGCAAAGCGGGTCAATGAATCCATGAGTAGCAGAACATCTAAACCTTGGTCGCGGAAATACTCGGCGACAGCCAACGCGGTTTGACAGCCTTTTAAGCGCATCAATGGTGATGAGTCGGCAGGAGCGGCAACAACAACCGAACGCTTACGGCCATCTTCACCAAGAATTTCTTCAATAAACTCTTTAACTTCTCGTCCACGCTCACCGATTAGACCGACCACCACCACTTGCGCAGTAGTGCCTCGAGTCATCATGCCCAGAGTTACGGATTTACCGACACCAGAACCTGCGAACAGGCCGATACGTTGCCCTTTACCCACGGTTAGCAAACCATTAATGGCTTTCAAGCCGACATCAAGAGGCTCAGAAATCGGTTTACGAGCTAACGGGTTGATTGGTTCAGCATTAAATGAAGCGCGTTGCTCGGTATAGATAGGACCTAAACCGTCGAGTGGATTACCAACGCCGTCGATCACTCGACCGAGCAATTCCATCCCAACAGGGATACCACTTTCGGTAGTCATTGGCGTGACGCGAGCGCCAGGTAAGATCCCGGTGATTTGCTCACTCGGCATCAGAAATAGGTTATCGCCGGAGAAACCGACGACTTCGGCTTCCATCTGACCAGACATGGTTTCCACTAAACACAAACTACCGATTGGCGCTTTACAGCCGGTCGCTTCAAGGGTTAAGCCAACAACGCGTACTAACTTGCCTGAAGCAATCGGTCGCGATTTTAACCCTTCGACTTTGTATTGACTGAGACGGTTCGCTAACTCAAGCATTACTCATGACCTTGGTGACGATTTGCGCCGCAGAAGTTTTGAATGACGTTCTTTACGCGATCTTCCATACGGTAGTTAACACTCGACTCACCCGCTTCAATTTGCACGTCGCCACGGTTGAGTGCTGGCTCTGCTACCAGCGTCCAATTACGGCAATCCAACTCAGTTTCACCATACGCAGAGCGAATGATCGCCACATCTTCTGGGTTAAGCTTCAATGTGATGGCGTGACCAGAAATCGGCAACGACTCTACCGATTCTTTAACGGTATCTAATATGATTTGTGGGTTGGTTTGCACTTCAACATGAACCACTTCTTTGACCATGGTAAGCACCATGTCGACCAATTGTTTCTCCACCTGAGCGTTCATTAGTTCTAATGGTTGAGCGAACTGGTTTGCCAGCCCCATGAAGACGGCCACTTGCTGTTGAATGTACTCTTGACCCGCGGTTACACCTTCAAGCTTGCCGGCTTCGTTGCCTTCTTCGTGCCCCGCGGCAAAGCCTTCTTCTTTGCCTTTTTCATAGCCTTGCTTAAAGCCCGCCTCTTGGCCTTGATGCAGCCCTTCCTGATAAGCGCCTTGTTTAATCAGCTCGATTTGCTCTTCAGTCAGAACCAGCTCTTCATCTTCAATGGCTTCTTCAACCGTCGGCATCCAACCAGGGTCGTAGTTAAAGGCGGTTTCTTTGGCTTGTTTGCTCACATCAGAGGTGTAGTCGGGCAGCCCCCATTTCTGAGGTTGGGCAACCGTATTATCTTCTTCAGGGCGAAGGAAGCCGCGTTTTCTATCACCTGACATATCAGTACCTATCTATGAGTGAGCTTAACTGTATTGTGAATTCAAGCAGTTAAACTGAGTTAATCTATGGTTCGAGATTGGATAAAGAAAAGCCCCAACAGTGTGGGGCTTTTGAGGTTTCTGTATTAAAGGAACTCGTCGGCGCCACCAGACAGCATAATTTCGCCACTGTCTGCCATCTTCCTCGCAATACCCAAAATCTCTTTCTGAGCCGCCTCAACGTCAGAGACTTTCACTGGCGGCATCGCCTCAATATCATCTCTCATCATATCGGCAGCACGTTTAGACATGTTCTTGAAGATCTTCTCACGTAGACCTTCATCGGCACCTTTAAGTGCTTTTTGTAGAATGTCTTGTGGAACATCACGTAGTAGTCGTTGAACACCTTGGTCATCAACTTCAATAAGGTTTTCAAAGACAAACATCAGATCTTGAATCTGTGTTGCCATGTCTTCGTCTTGATCACGGATTTGATCCATCAAGACGCCTTCGACGTTGTTGTCCATGTAGTTCATGATCTCAGCCGCGGCTTTCAGGCCACCAATTTTGGCTGCTTGAGCACCCGCTTGACCCGCGAACTGTTTCTCCATGATTTCGTTCAGTTCAGCAAGCGCCGAAGGTTGAACTTCTTCAAGGTTGGCAATACGCATCATCAGATCCAGACGAACTCGCTCTGGGAACTGAGACAGGATCTCAGCCGATTGGTCAGCATCGAGGTACGACAACACAATAGTTTGAATTTGAGGGTGTTCATTGATGATAATGCTCGCCACCTGACGAGGATCCATCCACTTAAGCGAATCCAAACCTTTCGAACCTGTGCCGAGAAGGATTTGGTCAACAAGGTTATTCGCCTTGTCTTCACCCAGAGCAGCAACTAACGCATTACGCATGAAGTCTTCGCTGCCCATACCAATGTTGGTGTACTTCTGAATATCATCTAAGAAAGCACGGTGCACTGCGCCTACTTTCTCTTGGGATAAGTCTGTAGCTCGCGCCATCGCACTACCCACACGCTGAACCTGCTTTGGCTCTAGGTGACGAATAATACCAGCAGCATCTTCTTCATTTAAACTGAGCAACAAGATCGCAGCACGCTCATCGCCTGAGATAGAGCCGATATCCACGCTAGAGACATCAAGCACTTCACCGCCTTCAGTTTGTTGTGGAACTATTTCGTTAGCCATCTACCATCCAATTCTTAACTACTTGAGCTGCTAGCTCTGGTTCATTCGCTACAAGTGCACGTACTGCTTTCAGCACGTCCTCGTCTTTATGAAGGTTTGGTAAGTCGATACTTGAACCAAATTCAAACAGCTCACCACCTTCAATATCACCACCAATTAAGCTGGTTTCGCCGTCGGCACCAATTGGCATACCATCAGGGCCGTACATCTGTTCATCGTTGTCTGCTGCTGGGTTAAGCAGTTTCTTCATTGCAGGGCGAACAAGTACCAACACCACCACAATAATAACCAAGGCACTTGCAAACCAACGAACCCAATCATTGAAGTTTGGATGCTCCCAGATTGGTACATCAGCAACAACATCTGTTACTTGAGGTGCAAACTGCATGCTTAATACGTTTAGCAAATCACCACGAGTTTCATCAAAGCCCACCGTACCAATCAGTACTTGGCGAATCGCATTGATCTCGCTCGCCGGAATCGGAGTATGAACCACTTCCCCCGTATCTGGGTTCAAGGATTGGCGGTCTTTGATCGCAACAGATACCGTCTGGCGGTTAACCGTGCCGCTCTGTTTACGTTCATGGCTGATGGTGGTGTCTAGCTCAAAGTTTCGAGTCGCTTCTTTGTGAACAGAGCCTTGGCCTGTCATCGCGCCGTCTTTCATCTGAGCCACATCTTGCGGGATTGAGGCATCAGCGGGAGGCTGGTTACTCAACGCACCCGGAATACCCGCCACCGTATTGCCGTTGTTGTAATCTTCTAAGGTGTATTCACTTCGAGTCGCTGGTGTGTTCGGATCAAAACGTTTTCTGGTTTGCTCCACAGCACTGAAATCGAGCTGGATATCAACCTGAGCGGTGTAGTTACCAAACCCAAGAATAGGAATCAAGATAGAGTCAATTTTTTCACGCAGCGCTTGTTCTTGATTGCGCTCTAACTCGTGTTCTTTACGACGCGCCGCTGACATAGGGTCTTGAGAGCCTGAGCTCAACAATCGACCATGCTGATCGGTCACCGTAATACGTGAGGTTTTCATTCCCGGAACAGCACTTGCCACCATATCCACAACAGAATCGACTTCTTGCTGCTTGAGATTAGTACCTGTTTTCAGGGTCAGGAATACGGAAGCGGAAGCTTCTTGATTATGACGTACAAAAACACTCTGCTTCGGCAGGGCCAATAAAACCTGAGCTTTACGCACCTGTTTCATCTGCTCAATGGCTTTGGCAAGTTGTCTTTCACGGCTTAATTTAAGGCGTTCTTGTTCTAAACGTTGTGATACACCAAAACCCATGTCTTGCATGAGGATGTCATCACCCGCGTTTCGCTCTTGGTTCAAACCCGCTCGTACCATATTAAGCTTTAATGAGTTGTACTCACTCGCCGGTACTGAGATGGTATTGCCTTCAAGCGTGTAATCGATCTTTTGCAGATCTAAGTAATCAAGAACGGGGATCAATTCTTCTGTTTCGTAAGCCCCTAATGGACGCATTTCTGGTTCTTTCACCCAGAAAAACAGCATCACAATCAGCGCTACACAGATAGAGATAGAAAGGACTAAGACGACCTGACGAAGTAAATCGAGATCACCGACAGCCATATCGAACTTCGATGAACTGCGCTCACCTAGATCGGGATTTTGCCCTTCTCCGTCTAGCTCAGAGCCTGCAATCAGTGCATGGTCGTTGCTATCGCTTACGGTTAAATCTGTTGTTTGACTATTATCTGCCACTATTTAACTACCTAACTTATACCGGCATATTCATCAGCTCTTTGTACGATTCGACCAATTTATTTCTAATTTGGATCGTCGCCTCAAAAGCCACACTAGATTTATTACGAGCAATCATCACGTCCGATAAGGATACGCTTTGGTCGCCACTATCAAAACGAGCTTGAAGATCACCTGAGGTCTTTTGTAATGAGTTCACATTATTGATGGCATTAGTCAGCATGTTGCCAAAATCTGCACCGACCGCTTGCCCCGTTGCTGCGGGACGCGCGCTGGCAGCTTCGACCATCATCGCCTGCATTTCGCCTTGTAAACCATCTATTCTCATCTACTACCTCAGGAGTCAAAATTATGACCATCTATTTAGCTATATTATTGACAGAGCAATTAGCGTGCCACACATTAAATTGACTAGATATCGTATTACACTAGTCAGAAAGCTGACACTACTAATCTATCCTCAGTTTGGGATATCTATTCCAGCATCGCGCATTTTAGCCAACTTGTAACGCAGTGTACGAGGGCTAATGCCCAGTTTTTCTGCCATATCTTTGCGTCGGCCATTACATGCGATCAAGGTTTCAAGAATGATCGCATACTCTTGATCTCTAAGCTCATTACCTAACCCTTCGCTGCTAGCCGCGATTTTATTGATAGGGTTTGCTTCGGCAATTGGTTTAATTTCTGGCGCAGCAACATCACTGCCTTCGACGATTTGTTGTAGGCTGCTTGCGTCTTGCCAATCGACACCTTCAAGAAGGATATGCTCACCAGAGATGTTCTCTTGTTCGCTCAATATTAACGCACGCTGTACCACATTGTCTAATTCGCGAACATTGCCCGGCCACGGATAATTGACGAGTTTACTGATCGCTTGCGCTGACATAACAGGTACAGGCATACCAAGTTTGGTACAATGACGCTCAACTAAGTGCTTGGCTAAAGGCTCAATATCACCTTTTCGCTCACACAGTGGTGGCCAAGAAATTGGGAATACATTCAAGCGGTAGTATAAATCCTCACGGAAATTCCCTTCAGAAACATACTGTTTAAGGTCACGGTTACTGGTCGCTAATACACGAACATCCAATTTGATGCTCTTACGGCTACCTAACCGCTCAACTTCGCGTTCTTGCAAAACACGCAGTAGTTTGGCTTGTAGACTAAGATCCATTTCACTGATCTCATCCAGCAGAATCGTACCGCCCTGCGCTTGCTCGAATTTCCCCGGGCAAGCTTGAATAGCGCCAGTAAATGCGCCTTTTTCATAACCAAACAAGGTCGCTTCTAACATGTTGTCTGGGATCGCCGCGCAGTTAATCGCGACAAACGGGCCATCTTTTCGGCTAGAGGCATTGTGAATGTAGCGAGACATCACCTCTTTACCAGAACCACTCGGGCCTAACACCATGACATTGGCATCGGTTTTCGCAACTTTATCAGCCAGCATCATTAGCTTGATACTTCTTTCATCAGCAACGATAGCGTCACCATTGTCGTCCGATTTTACAGGCGCATAACGGCTAACCATGTTGAGCAGCACTTCCGGCGCAAATGGTTTTGCCATGTAGTCGATAGCGCCCTCTTTCATAGCAGCAACGGCATCTTCGATGTTGGCGTACGCTGTCATTAGCAATACAGGTAAATTTGGCCAATGTTGCTTGATGTTTCTCAATAGCGCCAAGCCACCCATGCCCGCCATCTGCACGTCAGATACGACAATATCAACGGAGTTCGATTTTAATTTGACCAGAGCATCTTCCGCACAATCCGCTTCCAGCCATTCATAGCCAGCAAGCGCGAGAGTGTCGACAAGGGCTTCGCGTAGACCTTCATCATCTTCGACGATTAACACTTTGCTTTGAGCCATAGGATTCTCCAGTGTAAATTCAGTTAAAACTTATTAGTCTTCAGAAGAAGCACTTCTTTCCAGCGGTAGACACATGGTAAAGCATGCGCCGTCGCCTTCTTCTGATATCAATTCCAGTCGGCCTTCATGTGCTCGACATACCATTTGTACAACCGCTAAGCCTAGACCTGTACCTTGTGAACGAGTGGTAAAGAAGGGTTCCATAATTTTACCTTGAAGCTCTTTCGGTACGCCGGGACCACTGTCTTGCACTGATATCTTAAGCTCGCCGTTTACGGGCCTAAAAAAAACATCAATCTGCGATTCCTTGCCCGCAATTTGAACCGCGTTCAACACTAAGTTGCTTAATGCTGAGGCGATAGCGTTGGCGTTGCCGAACATTTGAGTCTGTTCGCCTTCAACTTCCTGGCAATAATCAATCTGGTTGGTTTTTAATGCCGCTTCCACCATAGGGTGAAATTCGGTGATCAATTCAGCCACAGTAAATGGCTTAACCACTTTGTTGTCACCACCTTTGGCAAACAACAGCATGTCGTTCACTTGTTTCTCTAAGTCATGCAATCTATCCATAAGCTTAGATTGAAAACGTGTTTTTGTTGCCGGCGGCAGATTTGGCGCGGCAAGGTTTGATGCATACAGCATCGCACTTGAAAGTGGTGTACGAACCTGATGGGCAAGCGAGGCCACCATTCTACCTAATGAAGACAAACGCTGAAGATCACTCACGCGAGACTGCAATAGTCGGGTCTCGGTCAAATCGGTAATCAAAATCAGCTGACCCGTGGTAGAGGCTGAAATCGCCAAACGTACTTTTCGCCCATTCTTCAATGAGATCTCATGACCGTCATCGTCTTTTGGGTCGAAGGCACTTTGAATCACTGAAAACCACTTCTCGCCAACCAACTCAACACCAAGAATACGGTGCGCTTCAGGGTTCGCTTCTCTCACTTCGCCGTGTGTATCTAACAAGATGACCCCTGCTGGCATCACGTCGAGTACTTGCTTATAGCGCTCAACCTGCTGTTCAACAGAATCTAGGTGTGATTGATTTTCTGGTTCGTTAGATACGTGCATGTCAAAAATTTGCCTCAAATACTAAAACAGCCTGAGACGTACAACACGAGTCAGGCTATTTGCTATATTTATCACATAGTTAAGCAAGCAACAACTCGACTATGGTTTATCTGTTCACTTAGCTAGAGTTACCAAATAGCTAAAAAGTGTGTGCTAGTTTTTCGTTTTCATCGAAAACTGGACACTATCGCTGCAAGTTATATTTACGCATTTTTTCAACCAGAGTGGTTCTACGCATTCCAAGCATGTCAGCAGCACGAGCAACAATGCCGCCCTGCGCTTCCAACGCTTGATTGATCATATTCACTTCCATATCCGCGAGGAGCTCTTTCAAGTTAACCCCTTCTGGCGGTAACTCTTGAGGAGCATTGGCATTGTCGGCAATATCATCTTGCTGATCAAAACTGAAATCTTCTGAGAATAAGTCAGCAAGTGCATCACGCTCCTGCTCCTCTTCAGATCCAAAGCTATTAAACTCTGGCTGGAACTCAGGGATATCGCTGTATCGATATTTAGTTGGCAGGTGATTCACATCAACCAAGCTGTTTGGATACAAGATAACCATTCGCTCAACCAGGTTCGCTAATTCACGAACGTTGCCCGGCCAGTAATGCTCCATCAAAGAGTTGATAGCACGAGCCGTGAAACAGATAGGCATGCTGCCTTCCGCTTCCATTCGAGTCATCAGCTCTTGAAGCAACAGTGGAATATCTTCTTTACGGTCTTGAAGCGCCGGCATTTCAATCGGGAATACATTCAAGCGGTAGTAAAGATCTTCACGGAACGAATCATCGTCGATCATATCTTCAAGGTTGCGGTGCGTTGCCGCAATCACTCGAACATCAGCTTGTATGGTGCTGTTGCCACCTACACGCTCAAAGCATCGTTCTTGCAGTACTCGTAGCAGCTTAACTTGCATCGCCATCGGCATATCGCCAATTTCATCAAGAAACAGTGTGCCACCTTCAGCCAATTCAAAACGGCCTTTACGTGCGGTAATCGCCCCAGTAAATGCGCCCTTCTCATGACCAAACAGTTCACTTTCAAGCAAATCAGGTGGAATCGCGCCACAGTTTACAGGAACAAAAGGCCCTGAACGACGTTTAGAATGATAATGAATGTTACGCGCTACGACTTCTTTGCCCGTGCCTGACTCACCAAGAATCAGCACGTTCGCTTCCGTAGAAGAGACTTGTTCAATTAAGTGGCGTACTTCTTGAATACCAGCACTTTGTCCTACTAGGCTGCGAAACAGGGTGTTCTTGCGTGCCGAAGACACAACTTGAACACCTTTGCGGCCTAAGAAGTCTTTACAGTGTCTTAATGCATCACTTAATTGCGGGTAGTTAAGAGGAAGTTCAAGCTCACCAACATAGTTAGTCAACTCGTCAACCGGGTGATTGTTTTTGCCAATCACCAGTAAAGGGATGTGATTGGCGTGAACAAGCTTCTCATTCAGTAATGCGTTGAAGCCTTTGCCTTTAATGGTACCAATAATGCAGCCGGCCCACTGTAGTGACCAATCAACTTTACGTGCTTGTTCAGAGCTGATTACTTCGTAGCTCTCTCCTACAAACTCTAATATTGTGCTTAAATTGTGACGATCTTGAGCGTTATCGTCGACGACAAGCAGTTTTGCCAAACCTTGCATAAGTAGGAATTATTGCCTTTATTTTGGTGCGATGCGGAAAAACGGTGAGCAACGTAGTCTATAAAACAGTGAAAATTATCAACGATTACGGTCCACGTGGACAAATTTAGGAAATCAGCAACGAAAAAAGCCATTAGGCTATCTAATGGCTTCTATTTTATTTGATTAAAAAAATAAGGCAACCAACCAATTAAGGGATATGAGATTGGTTAAAACTGCAATTTTTCTTTAAATACCTACGTCAGCGGACGTCAAGTTGTGATATTCGTTCGGAATTTGGTCCCAAGCGCTCTTAATTTCGCGAATAATATCGATAACATCATCAATAGGCTGTGGGTCATTTTTGTGATTTGCCGCAGAAATTTGCGTGATCATGAACTCATAAAGTTGATCTAGGTTTTTCGCAATATCGCCACCATCGTCCATAGATAGGCAACTACGTAGGCTAATAATGATATCTAGAGCCTTACCAAGTCGCTCACCTTTCACTGGGATGTTGCCTGCTTGCATTGCCGCTTTGCCTTGAATCAAACGCTCGATAGCACCGGCCATTAGCATTTGTACAATCTTATGCGGTGAGGCAGCCGTTAGCTGACTATCCACTGATACCTTTTTATATGCCTGTAAAGAACCGCGCATAGTAAACCTCTTCTATAAAAACTTTTTGTATTGTTGAACTGATTTAGCGCCGTGACGGTATTTGTGCAGGGTATTACCTACTCGACTCGTCTCAGACTGCATCAATTCGACTAATTTTCTGGTTCTGGTAATGGCTTCAAACCATTCAGAACTTTGCTTAACGTCGGGATGTGAGTCGATTATTTGAAGCACGTTTTGCAATAACTGTTCTCTGTTATCGACAAGCTGCGTTATTTCTTCAGCATTAATTTCACTAAATTCCAGTTTAGAGATAATTAGTTGATCGAGTTCACAAAGCTCTTGTAGCTGGCTATTCATCTATTAGCCCAACGCATTCATCATACTGCCCAGCTGAGATTGCATCTTACTGGTCGCATCTTGCATGGCCGTGAACTTAGAGTGCGTGCGGCTCTCTAGGCTGTCCATGCGACGGTCAAGCGCGCTTTGGTCATCAACCAAGCGGTAGTTTTGCTCGACCAAGCTCTTCTCTCTAGTACGGATTGAACCCGTAATACCTGTGATACCTTGAATCGCATCTTCCACTCTTTTGGCGAAACCATTGTTGCCACCAAAGAACTCACCCAACTTATCGAAATTGTTGTTGAGTTGACGATCAAGCATGTCGTAGTTGATTTCTAGCGAGCCTTGCCTTGTGGTGGTGATACCGAATTCAGTCAAAGACTTTAGATTGTCTGGCGCACCTTCGATACTTGATGAGAACACCCCTTTCAATCGAGAGTCGGCGTTACGTACTGTACTGTCACCAGAAAGCGGGCCTTTTTGACCGGTCGTTGGATCAACACCCGCAAGGTCTTTCGACACTTGATAGAACTGGTTATAAGAGCTCACAAAGGATTCGATATCTTGGCGAACACTGTTACGGTCGTACTCCACACCAATTTCTGCCGGCGGCTTATCTTTTGGCGTTTTTCCTTTCACCGTAATATCAATACCTTCAACGGCATCTTCAATCACATTGTTATTACTAGAGAGCTGAGCAACACCATCTAAGACAACCATAGAATCTTGGCCAGCCTGAACTTCGGTCATACCACTATAGGTATCAAAAGATTGTTGTGCTTGTTCGAGCTCTGCTTGCACTTTATCGACCTTCTCTAAAAGCTCACGCTCTTCAGGTTCTAATTTAGCACGCTCAATTTTCTTGGCTTGCTCTGCGGTGAGTTCGCCTTTTTGAACTTTCTCAGCCAACTCCGCTTTTTCTTGTGAAATCTTCTCTTCGATACGCGCTTGCTCAGCCTCAAGCTTTTGTTGGGCTTCTTTCGGTGTCACGTATGAATCGGTCAGAGTACCTGAGGCAGCATTTGACCACCCCGGCACATCGGGTGCCTTCTCTATCGCTTTTTCATCAAGCTCAAGTTCTGGTGTGTAGTAAGAATCTAAAAGCGTACCTGACGCGGTTTCAGTCCAACCAGGGATATTGTCTTCAGGCATCACCGACTTTGCCGCTTGAGCTGCGTCTAGGGCAGCTTGACCGTCGGCTGCGGCTTGCTCACCGTAGCTGAGACTTTGAGAGTCTCCGTCAACATCTGAAGTAGAATCGGTTTGGGCTGCTGGGATGATATTGCCATCTTTATCGAGTGTTTCATTCACATTTGGGTCATCGCTAGCGATCACTTCATCGATGAGTTCGACGGCTTTTCCTGCGGGGGTTAGAGCTAGAATATCTTGAGCAGCAACGCGCGCTTTCTCTAGCGCTTTAACACGTTCTTCAAGCGTTTTGTATTCGAGTTTTTTTAAGGGATTAGCAGCATCTGACTCAACATTAATGCTGATTTGCTGATCTGAACCAGACTGGTTTGAGGCAATAATAAGTCTTGGGCCTTCGACATCGTTGATAATAGATGCACGAACGCCTGGGTTGCTATCTGCACCGTTGATACCACGAACAACGTCGATAAGTCTCGATCTGTCGCCAACTTGCACATCAAAGCTGTCATCACCAAGCGAAATCTGCAGCTTACCTGGGCCAAATTTCATGTCCTCTGACAGTACATCAGAAGCCACTTTATGGCTTTGGGCAAGCTGCAACACATCGATGGCATATTTGCCAGCGATCGCTTCGGTAGTCGCGGTTGCAGAGACAAGACCTTCATCGGTACTTTCGACTGTTCGCACAGCAAAAGCTTTTTCCTGACGAAAGTTTGTCATCAGGTTTTTCATCGAATCAAGGGATTCTCTGAGTCTTCCGTAGGCACTAATGCTGGTATCGATTCGCGTTCGTTCATTGTCGATTCGTTGCTGTTTAGGTACACGCTCCGAATCAACAATTGTGCTGACCATGGAATTGATATCCATGCCAGACGAAATCCCCATTGGGCCAAAACTCATTAAATCACCTCAATAATACGACTTAAACCTTCACCTCAAATATTCGACTATTCGAGTTTTGGGCTGCTAGGCGTCTTAGAATTTCAAGCATTTCTTCATCAGGGATCTGGCGAATAATATCACCGGTTGTGGTCTCATAAATGGTAACCACATCTCTCCCAGATTCTTCATCGACCTTAAAAGCCACACCTTTATTGAGAGAGGAGATAAACTCGTTTACCTTCTCCACCATTTTGACTCGCTCTTCATCATTTAATTCTTGTCTATGTTGAGCTAATTGAATCGCCGCTTCAGTAGCTTCCTCTTTCGATTTCTCTACCTTGCCATAAGATGTTGCTTCTTTTAGTCGCGAAATACTCGACGCACTACTACCTTCATCGCTTGCAATTTTAATGCCAT
This sequence comes from Vibrio sp. 10N.247.311.51, assembly GCF_041467855.1. Taxonomy (NCBI): domain Bacteria; kingdom Pseudomonadati; phylum Pseudomonadota; class Gammaproteobacteria; order Vibrionales; family Vibrionaceae; genus Vibrio; species Vibrio sp. 10N.247.311.51. The sequence continues at coordinate 345,509 of NZ_JBFSVK010000002.1, forward strand.
TAGGTGAGCCATAAGGCTGGATGTTCGATGCGTTAGATGGTATTTCCATAACACTCTCCCTCCCTCCTTTATGAGCCAAACAGTAAAACTCTACCTAAAGTAGAGTTTACCGCTACTTACCGAGGTAAGTTTAGCCCAATAAGCTTAGAGCTGCTGATGGTGACTGTTTTGCTTGAGCTAGGATAGAAGTACTCGCCTGTTGTAGGATTTGAGACTTAGTCATAGCCGTTGTTTCTTTCGCGTAATCGGTATCTTTGATACGGCTCTTAGACGCATTAACGTTTTCGTTGATGTTGTCTAAGTTGCTGATTGCGTGGTCAAAACGGTTTTGGAAAGCACCTAGAGAAGCACGTTGGCTATCAACAGATTTTAGTGCGCCATCAATGATAGATACCGCTTCGTTTGCACCAGCAACCGAAGTTACATCGATGTCGTTAACAGTTACATCTTTAGCTCCACCAATACCTAGCTCGCCCGCAAGGCTGCCACCAAACTCCACGTCACCCTCAACTTTTTGACTTGAAGCGAAAAGTTGCAGTTTACCGCCTTCACCCACAGACGCTTTAACGTCTTCACTTTGACCGTTGATGTAAGTTGCTAGCTCTTCAATATCGTTGCCTTCTTTCGCAGAAATGGACAACTCTTGAGCTTCACCAAATTTATCGTTGTACTTAATCGTTAGATCAGCACCAGCACCTACACGCCAAGAAGCATCTTTGCCTTCTTCTACGCCGTAGCTCTTACCGCCCATTTCTTGAGTATCGGTGCGCATGTTCCCCATAGAAAGCATTACCGCCTCACCAGAATCTGCACCGATTTGGAAAGATTGACTACCGTAAGTTCCGTTAAGAAGCCTGTTACCACCAAAAGAAGTTGTTTCAGCAATACGGTTAAGTTCTTTGTTCAGAGCAGAGACTTCTTCTTGGATCGCAACACGTTCAGATTTGCTGTTTGAACCATTTGAAGATTGAAGAGAAAGGTCACGCATACGTTGCAGAATGTTGGTTGACTCATTCATTGCACCTTCAGCGGTCTGTGCAATAGAGATACCGTCATTCGCGTTTTTCACAGCCATATCTAGGCCACGGCTTTGCGACGTTAAGCGGTTAGAGATTTGTAGGCCTGCAGCATCATCTTTTGCGCTATTGATTTTATAGCCAGAAGACAAACGCTCCATTGATTTTTGAGTACCTTCAGCCGCGCTATTCAGGTAGCGCTGAGCCGTCATTGCAGACACATTAGTGTTTACATTAATCGCCATAGTTGATCTCCTTTAGGCATTTTTTAATGCACTTATGTGACTCTCACCTCACACAAATACATGTCAATTTGTTTATGCACCAGTGTCTCTCTCACCTTACATTGGTACATATCATTTCTCTCAATCCCTTTAACGGCCCCTTAATTAGAAGCTTTAATAAAAAATGCGATTTTTTTCGTATTCTTTTCAACAACAAAGAAAAGTGTGATCGGGCTTCAATTAATAGGTCATCATTCGCTAAAGTTTCGTATCCTCGCTCATTTATAAGTGATGCCTTGCACATAAAAACCAAAGCAGATCCCTGATACCTCGTTCTACTCGGTTCTGGAATGACGGTTAATTCCCTCACCGACTTATGGTTCACTCTTCATTCCTTACAGTGGTAGATAAAAACGAAACAAACTCCTTCCTCAAAAAACTAGATTCCTGATACCTCGTTCTACTCGGTTCTGGAATGACGATTGAAAACTATTGTTTGAATCTGAGTAATTATTTACTCGATCTAACCTTGCCAAAGCAGCTATACAGTCTCCACAACCCAACCCCGTCATTCCCTACAGTGAGGAACGAACGCGATAGGGAATCTCGCTTTTGCTCCTGCTTACCAACATTGCACTTTTTCAAATACACCTTCGCCAAATTGCAGGCAATAAAAAACCCAGCCGAAGCTGGGTTTGTTTAGCGCTCATCTCTCACCACGAGCTAATTTGTGGAGGCCCTACGTTAACACTAGGGTCAACGTGGCCTTTCAATCGATTAACCTAGTAGGCTAAGTGCCGAGTTCGGAGCTTGCTTCGCTTGCGCAAGAATCGAGCTTGAAGCTTGAGAAAGGATCTGAGACTTAGTCATCTGAGTCGTTTCTTTCGCGAAATCGGTATCTTTAATACGGCTCTTAGATGCGTTAACGTTCTCGTTAATGTTGTCTAAGTTGCTGATAGCGTGGTCGAAACGGTTTTGGAAAGCACCCAATTCAGCACGGTGGCTGTCTACATACTTAAGTGCCGCATCGATAACAGCTACAGACTCTTGTGCGCCGCCAACTGATGTTACATCGATAGTGTCAACCGTTACGTCTTTACCTGCTTGAATACCTAACTCACCAGCAAGACCACCAGAGAAAGACACATCGCCGCTCACTTTGTTGTTGCCAGTGAACATTTGTAGCTTGCCGTCTTCAGTTACAGATGCTTTAACAGAATCTTGTTGACCGTTGATGTACGTTGCTAGCTCTTCAATGTCGTCACCCGCTTTTGCGCTGATGTCGATTTCTTGTGCTTGACCGAAGTTATCAGTGAACGACATTTTTAGGTCGTTAGAGCCTGATTGAACGTTCCAATCTTTATCTTTCGCGTTCTCAGTTTGGTAGCTCTTACCACCCATCTGAGCGTTATCAGAGCGCATATCTTTCAGTTGAAGCATTACCGCTTCACCGTTGTCCGCACCGATTTGGAATGACTGAGTTCCGTAAGTGCCATTAATGAGTTTGTTACCACCGAAAGATGTGGTTTCTGCGATACGGTTAAGTTCATTGTTAAGCGCAGTTACTTCTTCTTGAATCGCTACACGCTCAGATTTTGAGTTTGAGCCGTTTGAAGACTGTAGAGACAAATCACGCATACGTTGCAGGATGTTCGTTGTCTCGTTCATTGCACCTTCAGCAGTTTGTGCAATTGAGATACCGTCGTTCGCGTTACGTACAGCAACATCAAGACCGCGGCTCTGAACGTTCAAACGGTTAGAGATTTGTAGGCCCGCAGCGTCATCTTTTGCGCTGTTGATTTTTGAGCCAGAAGCTAGACGCTCCATTGATGTTTGTTGTGCGCTGTTTGCGTTGTTTAAGTAACGTTGCGCTGTCATCGCTGAAACGTTGGTATTTACATTCACTGCCATGGTGATTTCTCCAATTGATTTTCCGGTATAGCGGTTTCCGACGTCTCGGAAAACCAAGTAGTTCTCTCAAAGTTACTTTTAATAACGGCGCGAAAATCAGAAGCTTTAGAAAAACTTTCAAAAAACCACAAAAAAATTATTAATTTAATATTTATCAACAACTTAATTTTCATCACTTTCTAATACAGCGATAGCTTTCAATTGAGAAAAGATCTTAATCTGTTTGAGAAATGTACGAATTTCAGTCTAAGTTACTCAAGGTGGAGAAATGATCAATCGCCAAAGATCTCCGAGTTAGGCAGATCTTGTGTAATAGATGAAATTATTTATCGTGAAGAAGAACAGTCAAATAGAGATTTGAAAAAGGTAGAGCGAGAAAATTCGCAGGAAAGTAAATAGCAAAAACAAGAAATACAGAAAGGAAAAAGCCCCTTTTCCTTTGAGAGAACCGGGGCTAGTTGGCGCGTCAGAGCCTGTGTGGAGATCATCGAGAAATGAACACATTTCCGACTTGCCGTTGCATTCTTACTGTAAAAATGGATAGCAGGTGAGAGATGAGAGAGCTAAACACTCAATAGTAAGTATGCTTGCCAGTTTCCCTTGCTGCATGGCTCACGTCTGAACACGAGCAGCGAGTTCAACCAATAACTATTGCAATAGTGACATCGCAGAGTTAGGCAACTGTTTCGCTTGAGCAAGTATCGAAGTACCTGCTTGTTGCAGAATTTGTGATTTGGTCATTTGCGTCGTCTCTTTCGCAAAGTCCGTATCTTTGATTCGGCTGTTTGAAGCGTCTACGTTCTCTTGTACGTTTGCCAAGTTATTAATACTGTGGCTTAGACGGTTCTGTTTTGCACCCAAATCAGCACGCTGTGAATCTACGTATTTCATTGCAGAATCAATCACGCTAATAGCATTCTGTGATCCTGCTACGCTCATCAAACTAATATCTTGAACCGATGTTGCACGACCTTCACTCTTGATTCCTAACTCAGAAGCTAAGCCACCAGAAATAGACATAGCCCCTTCAAGGTCAGGTTCAGCAACGAACAGTTGAATACGGCCATCATCGGTAACCGATGCGTTCACAAGATCAGATTGACCATTAATGTAAGTCGCAAGCTCTTCGATATCATCACCCGCTTTGGTATTGATATCTAAAACGATATCTTCACCCGCTTTGGTTCTGAATTCGAACTTAAGATCGCGAGCTTGTGCAGGCACTTCCCAGCTCTTGTCTTTGCCGTTTTCAGAATCAAACGTTGTGCCACCCATACGGAAATCATCAGCACGAACACTAGTAAGGCCCATAATCATCGCTTCACCAGAGCTAGAACCAATCTGGAATGATGCTTCACCAAATGATCCATTCAACAGACGACGACCACCAAACGAGGTTGTCTCTGCGATACGGTTAAGCTCATCTTGAAGTGCCGAAGACTCTTCGTTTAGCGCGGTACGTTCAGCTGCGGTGTTCGTTCCGTTTGATGATTGAATCGCCAGATCACGCATACGTTGTAGTACGTTGGTTGATTCATTCATCGCGCCTTCAGCGGTTTGTGCAATTGAAATACCATCATTGGCATTACGCATTGCAACGTCTAAACCACGTGATTGTGCCGTTAAACGGTTAGAGATTTGCAGACCGGCTGCATCGTCTTTCGCGCTGTTGATTTTATGCCCAGATGACAAACGTTCCATAGAGGTCGCCAAGTCATTAGATGCTTTATTCAGGTAACGTTGTGCTGTCATAGCAGAAACGTTAGTGCTTACATTGATAGCCATTTTGCTCTCCTTATGAGTCCGCAAAGTTTCTGCGAAGCGGCCAGCTTTACTCTCATATGGATAAGCACTGACCGTGTATTACTCGATAAACCCTATACAAGGTTTAAGATCTGTATTAATCATTTATAACCAACACAGATACAAGTTGTATGCCAAGTTTAATATCATATAAATAATTTTTTAATTATCTAAAAATCAAAAACTTACAAACAACACTGCGCAATTATGATTTTCTAATATCAGAAGATGAAAAACATTCACCTTCCTTATTGCCGTTTTTTGCCGCTATTTTCAAACAGATGACATCTTGTATGAAAAACCGGCAAAGATTGAAGTGATTCGCTCATACGGCTTAGCACATATGGCAAAGAATCTAACTTCAATGGTGAGTGTTAGTTCACCACTAAATACCGATTGATCATTAAATATAGTTAAACAAGGTCAGGTCTTTGGTTTTACCAAACGCTTGTTGAGAAGCTTGCAATGCTCGAGAGTTTTCATTGAACTCAATGATGGCTTTCGAGTAATCCAAGTCTTCAAAGTTGCTTTTCGCTTTCGCTAAGGACAACTTAAAATCTTCATGTTGCTGTTCTTGGATATCGAGCGTATTCAATCTCGCACCGACATCCGTTCTCGCTTTGGTCAAATGAATAAACGCAGCATGGAACTCTTCGGTTGCTTGTTGCAATTTTGCCGTCGCTGATGCATCAGACACTGATGATTCTGCAAGTTCTGCTGCATCTTTGAAGGTGTCAAATATTGAAAATGAGCTTCTTGGCTCCAAAGTAATCGAGTCGCCTTTGGTTATTTGACCTTTGATTTGAATACTCAAACCTTCATATTCAATACCTTTAGATGGTTCAAAATCTTCTACAGACACCGTACTGCCATCTTTTTCGAGTTGATAAGCAAATTTGCCATTTTGCATATCTACAAAAGTAATTTTGTAGGTTGATTCGTCTTGAAAAGATTCATTTGTTGCTCTTTCAAGTAGCAATGCGGAGGCTGGCTGCAAATTATATTGAGGTTCATAATCACCGAATGGATTATCGATCTCCATAAACAACTTGCTACCCGGATCATTCATCGCCATTTCAAAACTGCTTGCCACACGCATCTTGCGTTGATAATCGTCTCCGGCATAACTGACATGGCCCTTGTTATCTCGGAAAAATGGCTGATTCTTAGGTTTTGTACCTGCAAATGTATAGTTACCTGACTCATCTTGGGAGTTAGACATATGCAAAAAATTACTAGCTAACTCTTGAATTTCACGTCTCTTTGCAAGGCGGTCTTCTGGAGATAATGAACCGTTGACCATTTCCATCACGGTACGTTTGGCTTCATCAGCAAAATCCTCTGAATTAGAAATCATAACTTCTTGATGTTCTAATCGATTACGAACCAAGACTATTGCGTCGCTATATTGCTTTAGTTGTTCTGACTGCTGACCAATGTTCTGCAAATAGTGCGTCGCCAATGGGTCATCACTTGGCGACTGTAACTTCTTACCGGAAGCAAGTTGTGCTTGGTTGTGATGCACCTTGTTCTCTTGACGGCGCAAGTCATTTTGTACTGACTGATAATTATGGAAGCTAGAGATACGATTCAACATTTATACCTTCCTACCTCAGAGCCAAAATAGTGTTAAACGTATCGTTGGCTGCTTGCATGATGCGAGAAGAAGCCATATACGCTTGCTGAAATTTCATCATATTTGCCGCTTCTTCATCGAGGTTTACTCCCGAGATAGAAGCTATACGTTCTTGAGCCGACTGTTTTTCTAACGTCGCAATATCACTCAAGCGATTGGCCGTTGAAGACTTCAAGCCCGTATTAGTATTCAAGTTGTGGTAAAGGTCTAAAATCGTAGACTCCCCCTCATTCAACAGCTTTCCTGTTTGAAGATCTTGCAGCTTACGCAGGTTACCGTTGTCACCTTCTGATGGGACAAGGTTTGCCGTAAACTTATCGTTTGCCACCGCGCCGGGTGTGAGCTCAAACGTTGTACCGTTGATGGTCACTGGCCCTTGTGGCGGATACGGTTGCGGCTGCATTAAGATGTTACCCTTCGGATCCGTCACAGCAAACTGCTCACCTTTTGGTGAGACAATCACTTCAAACTCACGCAGTTGACCTGCTTCTAGAATTTTGAATCCCGCAGTACCCTTGGCAAACGTGGTCGATGCCTCATAACTTTGCGCAGCAATGTCTTTCGGGTCTTTGGTTTCCATCTGTATTTGAGCAGCAAAATTGCGCGTTGGACGCAGTAACAGTTTCTCTCCTAGTTCAGGAGGATTACGTACTTCCACTCGCATGCCATCAAGATAAAAAGCACTACCGCTAGAGTCGGTCGCCATCTTAACGGTCTCACCGTTCGGCTTAGTCACGACATAGTCACTGCCATCGTATTTCAGGCCATACTCACCGCCTTTTAAGGCAGAAGTATCATCAATGTATACCGCAACATCGGCTTTCGATTGCCCGCTAGCCGTGACACGAGATTTTGCCACCAGCTCTGAGTTCACGTCGGTAAACAAGTCCTTACCTACGTTGCCGTTAAGATCCAAACCTTGTTCTTGAAGACTATTGACCTCATATGAAAACGCGGTCGCTAAACGACCAAGCTCATCCATGATTGCCGGGATATGTTCGTCACGCATGTCTAGCATGGCGCCGATTTTTCCGTCGATATCACTGCTGGTGATCGGTTTTAAAGACTTACCTTCAACAATTGCTAGGCGACGCTGATGCGCATCGGGCAAGCCATCAACCATCTTCAGTTGGCTCGCTTCACTACCAGAAACCAAGGTGTGACCATTACCAATATGGACGTTAAATCCTTCGGCATTTGAGCGTGGTGTCACCGTGACTTTGGTGTAGCCAGAAAGCTCATTAATCAACTTTTCGTGCTGATCTCGTAGGTCATTATGAGGCCCAGGAGTCCGCATCATTAAACGCTGAACATCGCGGATCTCGTACGCAAGTTGGTTAACTCGCTCGATACCCATATCTAATTTTTTATTCGTAGAATCAGACTGTTGACGAACCGTTTCATGGAATTCATTTAACGTCTTGCTGAGTAGTCCAGCCTTTTCTAGTACAACTTTTCGAGCACCGACATCATTCGGTGTATCGGCTAATGTTTTAACCGAATCAAACCATTCATTCAGGTTTTCTGGAATCTTCTTCGAAGCAACCGATGACAGCATACTCGACAGCATATCGAGGTTAGCTTCGGTGTCGCCTTTATTAGCGGCATTGGTTGTCGATAAGTTAAGTTCGTTGACGGCAAATTGGTCCCAAGAGCGGCGAACATTTTCCACATGCACACCCATACCGTAGCTTTGGCCACCGTACTGACGCGGGTCATTCACACCTTGAATCACAGATTGGCGGCTATAGCCCTCTGTGTTGGCGTTAGAAATGTTATGACCTGTGGTGTTTAGCTGTCTCTGAGCAGTAAGAACACTTTGTGCCCCTACATTCAGAAGATCCGACGCCATAATGCCCCCAAAAAACTTAACAAAATCAGGATAAACTGATTAACTACCAGTTTAAAAAGCAATATATGTGCCAATAGAGACGCTGAGAGATAAAAGACAATAATTTATTGAAGTGTAAGGAGATAACGACAGACTTCGCTGCAAACTTTCAGGGGATAGATAAGAAAAGAGCCTGCCAATGGCAAGCTCCCGAGTACATTGAATAACGCTAGTTCATCTCGTCAATCTTGGCTTTCACTCGCAAGACCTTGTCTGCATAGTTAGGGTCAGTTGCGTAACCTGCTTGGTGAATCCCTTTGATGAAATTCTCTGAGTTACCTTGATGCTGCAATGCTGTTTCGTATCTTGGGTTTTCGTTCAAGAACTTCACATAGTCGTTAAAGCTATCTTCAAAGTTTGAGTAAGAACGGAAAGAAGCCGACTCTTTAACCGCAGTTTTACCATGGAACTCAAGTGTCTGCGTAGCAACCTTATCGCCCTTCCAACTTCTGTCTGCTTTGATGTTGAATAGGTTATTACTGTTGCCCAGAGAGTTCTTAACCATTTTAGAACCCCAACCCGTTTCAAGAGCTGCTTGTGCCAATAGTAGAGACGAGTCCACACCAAGCGCACTTGCCGCTTTTTCAGCGTAAGGCTTCATTGAGGTCACAAACGATTCTGGAGAATCAAAGGATACTGGCTGTTTTGCTGCTTGCACATCTGTTGCTGACATAGCTTTCGCAGATTGAACGTCTGACGCTCGCTCTTCCGAACGGCCAGAGTATTGCGGTCTTTGCAATGAAGCATCAAAGCCTTCACTGCGAACCTTCTCTTCAGACGTATCGCTTGCTTGGCCAGCGCTTAGCTGTGCCACGATCATATCCGCAAGACCTAACGAACCTGAAGCGCTTAACTCACTCGCCATTTGGTCATCTTGCATCTGGCGATAGAACTGCTCGTTCTGGCTATTCAGCATATCCGACTTAAAGCTCGAGTTCGCATCGCGCATCGACTTAAACAACATCGAGGTAAAAATCGATTCAAACTGTTTTGCCGCAGCGGTTAATGCTTCTTTCTCGCTACCTTCTTCACCGTTTACCGCTTGTTGACGAAGGCGGTCTAGGCTACCGATGTCGTGAATAAAGCCGATGTCATTGTTATTTTTAATCATGCTTTACCCTTTAGATAATGATCAACTGGCCTTCAATCGCACCCGCTTGTTTCAGTGCTTGAAGGATTGCCATTAAATCAGAAGGAGCAGCACCGACTTCGTTAACTGCACGGACCAAATCATCCAGCGTTAGGCCAGGTTCAAATTTGAACATCTTGCCATCGCCTTCCGTGATTTCGATATCTGAATCAGGAACCACTACCGTTTGGCCACCAGAGAATGCATTCGGTTGGCTTACGTTGAGATTTTCTTTGATTGCAACCGTCATACCACCGTGGGTGACCGCCGCCGCTCTTAGGCGAACGTGCTTACCAACTACAATGGTCCCGGTACGAGAATTAACAATGATTTTTGCAGAGCCCTCTGCAGGATCAAATTCAATGTTTTCGATGGCCGACAGGAAAGCCACGCGTTGGCTGATTTCTCGAGGTGCGCGAACTTTTACAGAAGTCGCGTCAACCGCAGACGCCATTTGTGGACCTAAGAAGTTGTTAACCGCATCAGCCAAACGCTGAGCCGTTGTGAAATCAGATTGAATTAGGTTAAAGGTGATGTAGTCGCCACGGCCGAATGGGGTTGGTATCTCTTGTTCTACTGTTGCACCGCTAGAGATGATACCCACGTTAGGGTTGTTACCGACAATCTTGGAACCGTCGTTACCTTGCGCACTAAAGCCACTTACCACCAAGTTACCTTGCGCGACCGCATACACCTGACCGTCTAGACCTTTCAGGAAGGTCTGCAGCAAGGTACCACCACGAAGGCTTTTGGCTGAACCGATAGAAGAAACGGTTACGTCAACTTCCTGACCTTGCTTAGAGAATGCCGGAAGTTCAGCGGTAACAATTACTGCCGCTACGTTTTTGGTTTTTGGCTTAGTGCCGGGCGGCAATTGAATGCCAAAATTTTGCAGCATCGCGTTAAACGTTTGATCGGTAAAGGGAGTTGTCTCACCTGTCCCCGGCAAACCAGTCACCAAACCATAACCGACAAGTTGGTTACTACGAACACCCGCCACTTTTGCCACGTCTTTGATACGCGCAGCATGGGCACTGGTGGCAAGAAATAGCATGCCGAATAGTACGAGTGTTAGTTTTTTCATTGAGTAACCTGTCTGTATTGCTTTAATTTATAATAGCTTAGCTAAATATGGCTGCGTGATAGAGGCTGTCAGTATGTCGACACCCTCTCAAGCTCTACAGTGATACATTAAAGAATCGTGCCAAGAATCCAGGCTCTTGCATATCTTTCTGTACGCCAGTCCCTGAGTACTGAATTCGTGCGTTAGAAACACGGTTTGAAGCGATGGTATTTTCGAAGTCAATATCGTCTGGACGGATGGTGCCGCTTAGGCGGATGTACTCATCGCCGGTGTTCAGTGTCATCCACTTCTCACCACGAACCACTAGGTTGCCATTGGCTAGTACTTCGATCACTTCTACAGTGATGTAGCCGCTGATGCTGTTACTTTGGTTAGCTGAGGTGTCACCCGCAAAAGTGTTGGTATTGCTCAGGTCATAAGAGAAGTTGTACTTGTCTATAGTTAGCTCTTGACCACCAACGGCCAATGGCTCCATTGACGCATCGTTTGACTTAGACATGTCTGCATTGGCTTTTTTGGTCGCTTTAGTATTTTCATCTAGTGCAACAGTGATGATGTCACCAATACCGCGAGGCTTTGAATCGTCATACATGCTGCCAATATGGCTCACATTGAACAGAGAACCCGTTGCTGCAGCGTAGTGTTCAGGTTTCTTTTTTGGGTTGATTGGCGCCCATGCAGGATCGCCCGCGATTGGATCGGTTCTGCCACGAAGGGTGTCAATAATGCCAGAGCTTTCTTCAGCAGACTTATCGCCTTCCACGGCATCAACCACTGTGGTTGCGTTCTCTTCTGCCGGCGTCTCAATCGGAGCCAGTACAGAACAACCGGTCATAGACATAAACAGAGCTAAACAAAAAATACGTTTCATGGCGATATACTCTCAGCAGGCAGTGGTAAATGGATCAATTAGCAGAAACAGATCTAATAATTAAAAAGTAAGCAGCGAATAAACCAATTACAGCTGTTGGTTAACAAAGCTCATCATCTTGTCTACTGACGAGATAACTTTCGAATTCATTTCGTATACACGCTGAGCTTCAATCATGTTTACCAGCTCTTCGGTTACGTTTACGTTCGATGTTTCTAACATCGATTGGCGGATGTTACCTAGACCATCAAAGCCCGGAACACCCTCTTGTGGGTCGCCACTCGCGCCTGTTGGCAAGTAAAGGTTTTGACCAACTGGCTCTAAACCACCAGGGTTTACAAAGTCAGTAATGGTAATTTGACCAACCACGACGTTGTTTTGCTCACCACGTAGACGAACCGACACTTCACCGTCGTTACCAACCGTTACCGAGATCGCGTCTTCAGGAATCACAATTTCTGGCTGTAGAGGATAACCTTGGCCCGACGTTACGATCGCGCCTTCACCGTTCAGTGTGAACTGACCATTGCGGCTGTAACCCGTTTCACCGTCTGGCATTTCAACCTGGAAGAAACCGTCGCCTTCAATCATCATGTCTAAGCTGTTAGATGTCGTTTGTGCGTTACCGTGCGTGTGCACTTTTTGAGTTGCAACTACCTTAGAACCGGCACCCAGCATCAAACCACTTGGCAGCTCAGTATTCTGAGACGATTGACCACCCGGTTGATTAATATTCTGGTAGAACAGGTCTTCAAATACCGCGCGGCTCTTTTTAAAACCAATGGTCGAGGCGTTGGCAAGGTTGTTCGAAATCGTTGAGATATTGGTTTGTTGGGCGTCTAAACCCGTTTTACTTACCCATAACGCTGGATGCATAGCAATGTCCTTTAAATTCTATTAGCTCATACGAAGCAGTGAATCAGACGACTTGTCCATTTCCTCTGCTGTGCTCATCATCTTGACCTGCATTTCAAACTGACGTTGTAAGTCAATTAAGCTGGTCATTTCACCTACGGCATTTACGTTACTGCCTTCGATAGCACCTTTTAGCAACGTTACCGCTGCATCAGCTTCGTATGCCTGATCTGGGTTTTTCGAACGGAATAGACCATTCGTGTCTTTAAACAAACTTTGGTTGTCTGGACGCACAAGCTTAATACGATCAACCACGGCCAATTCTTCAGCTGGAGCGCCTTGAGGAATCACCGAAATCGTACCGTCAGTACCAATTTCTACTTTACTGATTGGAATTGGCAGTGTGATTGGCGCATCGTTTTCACCTAACACCAAATGGCCACTTGCGTTAGTTAGCAAACCGTTTTGGTCAACCTTTAGATTACCGTTACGCGTTAAGCCTTCGCGGCCGGTGTTATCCATCACTGAAATCCAGCCATCACCTTGAACGGTAACATCAAGATCTCGGCCAGTGGTAACCACACTACCTTGCGAGAAATTATGACCAGGACGCTCTGTCATGCTGAAAACACGAGTAGGCATGCCTTCACCATACGCTTGCATTGAACGTGCTTGTGCTAAATCAGCACGGAAACCCGTTGTACTTACGTTGGCAAGGTTGTTTGCACGTAGCTGCAAAGCCTGCATATTTTGCTTTGCGCCACTCATGGCAAGAAACAGTGCGCGATCCATAATTTTTCTCCAAAAAATCATCTTCTAGAGCTTATAAAGCAAACACTGTGCCAATATTTTTAACTGTTATTTATCAATAATTTAAATATAAAATAAACAAAGAGGGGTGATCATTAAAGGATCATTCAGGAAGAATTATTGCCAGTGGCATTACCGTGCGGCAATAGGGGCGGCAAATAAGAAGACAAACAACAATACCCAATTCAATAACATTGAATTGGGTATTCGCAGATGATTCAAACGCTCGAAACGATTAACGAATCTGAAGAATATTCTGTTGTAGCTGGTTATGTACTTCTAGAGAACGCGAGTTCGCTTGGAAGTTACGTTGAGCAGAAATCAAATCAACCAATTCTTGAGTCATATCGATATTCGACTGCTCTAGCGAGCCATTGCTGATACTACCAAATGAACCTTTGTTCGATTCACCCCAGATCTTATCACCAGAGTCGTTAGTAGAATCCCATTGAGTACCGCCTTTCTTATCCAGACCTTGCTCATTGGGTACGCGAACCAAGCCTACACGGCCAAGCATCACATTTTCACCGTTTGAGTAAGTACCTAGAACACTGCCGTACTCATCGAAATCGATTTTTGTTAAGAAACCTGTTGTCGCGCCATCTTCATCAAACCGAGTCAATTCAAACGGAGCAGCAAACTGAGTTGAAGAATCCAAACCAAACTTAAGCACTTGAGTTGGATCAGCACCGTTCAAGTCAATTGGGTTCGCACCAGTACCTAGTGGTTCCGAGTTAATCGGTTGACCATTATTCAGGCTCGCCAACGTACCGTCATTGTTAAACTTCATTGTATGACCAACATGACCTCGTGCATTCGTCGCATCACCACCAGTAATGTTGACCGGTTTTTCACCGTTCTCATCTGACATGGTGTAGTACGTCTGCCAAGTGTTTGGTTGAGTCTGATCTTTGAGGTAGTAAGTCGTTAACTTGTAAGACTGACCCATAGAATCGTATACCGTCGAAGACGTTGCACGGTTATAAGTATCAGCATCTTGAAAGTTAAATGCAGCCGGGTCTTTAAGATCACCGTTTGCAGGAAGGTTAACCCCTACTTCAATGTTTTCTGTCTGTTTTGGTTTACCGAATTCAGCAGGAATGTCGAGAGGCTTTGGCGCGTAAGAAAGAACTTCACCCGAATTTGGATCAACATCGTAGCCTAACAGAAACTCATCGTTAGCGGTAACCATGTAGTTGTCTTTGTTTAGGTGAAATGCACCATTACGAGTTAGTTCATTGAGCTCCGGTGCCATACGATCTTTCGCTACCGCAAAGAAACCAGTACCACTGACACGTAAATCCATTGGGTTATTGGTATAAATACTTGAACCTTCATGGAATTGCTGTGCCACTTGGTTAGCTTGCGCACCGCCACCTGCCGCCGTTTTGGAGTTAGTGAACAACGAATTTGAATACACATCACCAAACTCGGCACGAGACTCTTTAAATCCAAATGTGTTTGCGTTCGCAATGTTGTTACTGGTTGTATTCAGGTCTAATTGTGCAGCGGATAGGCCGCTTAAAGCTACATATGACATTCCATTATTCTCCTAATCTATCTAGCTAGCATAGTTACTCAATAAAGAGCTACGCTTTACCAACTTCTAGTACTTCAGCAAGTCGTACTGGCGATGTGAAACCAGCCAGATTGAGTAGTACGTTGCCATCGCCCTTACCAAGAAGCACACTGTTCACGTTCGCATAACTGGAAACTTGGAACTCTGTGTTCTCGCCATCCAGCAAACCCGACGCTTTCACGTTGTATTTACCGGCCGGCAATGGGTTACCGTCTTCGTCTTTTCCGTCCCATTCAACACGTGTATCACCAGATGGTTTAGAGCCGATATCAAATGTGCGAACCAATTGGCCAACTTCGTTCTCAACACGGACCATTACATTGTCCATTGCCTGAGGAAGCTTAACCATGGACGCCATACCGCCATCACCGGGTTTTACACCTGCCGCACCAGGAACCAATACATCACGCCCAACTAATGAAGAGGCCTGAAGTGCTTGGTTAGAGGTCATTGATGAATTCAAGCTTTCAAACTGTGTATTCATTTTGCCAATGCCATCTACGGTCGCAAATGAAGCCATTTGCGCAATCATCTGGTCATTGCTAACCGGCTTGAAAGGATCTTGTTGTGCTAGTTGCTTAGTCAACAAAGATAAGAAGTCTTCTTGTTTAAGATCCTGCTTACCTGTTGTTTCGTCGGGCTTCTTCGCGCCATCTTGAAGACTCTTCAGCTGGTCAACATAGGACAAGCCGCTTTGACCAACATTGTTGTTGATTCCAGCCATGTGCTACCTCCTTATCCTTATTGACCCATCTGCAGCGTACGCAGCAGCATTTGTTTACTCGAGTCAGCAACCTGTACGTTCGTTTGGTACGCACGTGATGCCGAAATCATGTTTGCCATCTCTTCCATAACGTTCACGTTAGGCTTGTAGATGTAGCCTTCGTTGTTCGCTAATGGGTGATCCGGGTTGTACTCCGCGCTCAGCGGCTTATCGCTTTCTACAATACCTAATACTTTCACAGGCACAGTGTGGTCACTGTTACGTGCTCGATTTAACTCAGCGCCGAACACTGCGTGGCGAGCCTTGTAAGTTTCTTCAGCAGAACTACTTACACTGTCCGCGTTCGCAAGGTTGCTCGAGGTCGTATTTAGACGAACAGATTCAGCACTCATCGCAGAACCAGTCACATTGAATACATTAAATAAGCTCATCTAATTATTCCCCTTTAATCGCTTTAGTTAAATTCTTGAACTTACTTCCTAGGAAGTCGAGAGAGGCTTGATGCCTAATTTGGTTTTGCATGAAAAGGTTTCTTTCCAAATCCAAATCAACCGTGTTGCCATCTCCTGTATCAGGTTGTGTAGGAATTCGATACTTCGTTTCCCCGTTCACCGTTGTTGAGGCAGAAATGTGCCGACCATCTGTACGGCTAAGACCAATGCTTGCCCCAGAACTTGCCGCTTGCAGTGATTTCTTAAAGTCTAATCCCTTTGCTTTATACCCAGGCGTGTTTGCTTGCGCGATATTGGTGGAAAGCACCTCAGCGTTACGCTCACGTACACCAACTGTGTGCTGGTGAATGCCCAAAGCATTGTCAAAAGAAATAGCCATGTAAACCTCAACTCAAGAACTGACTGTTATGAAATAACCAAAGCAATATATATACCAACTTTTAAAACAAGGCGGTCTATCAATACTTTTACAGGTTACTCGTGGGTAAACTTGCAATATACAAGCCAAAAAATAGAGTAAATTGGAATGTCACTCTGACTTAAAGATATAGCTTAAGCAGGAAAAAGAAAACCCAGCAATTGGCTGGGTTTTTAATTTATACGGTAACGTTACACCTAATATGGGTGCCGCTCGTTACTTTAATTTGTAGATGATGCCTGGATTACAGCGAACCATTTCAAAACGATCCGTTAAGCCTGTTAACGATTCAGACGCACCCAATAGTAAGTAACCACCAGGGTTCAGGCTATTTGCCATCTGGTTAAGTACCTTTGACTTCATATCAGGCGAGAAGTAAATCAGCACGTTACGACAGAAAATGATGTCGAACTTGCCTAACAATGCATAGCTGTCCATCAGGTTCTGAGGGCGGAAGTTCACCATGCGCTTGACGTTATCTTTCACTTTCATACGGCCATCGCCCGCATCTTCAAAGAAAGTACGACGGCGCTCTGGAGAAAGTCCACGTCCCAATGCAAGGTTGTCGTAAGCGCCAGTGCGGCACATATCCAACATACTTGCTGAGATGTCAGTTGCGGTAATCGATACATTTGGCAGCATACCCGGCTTACGAGCTTGAGTTTCAAGAATCGTCATTGCCATTGAGTATGCTTCTTGGCCTGAAGAGCTTGCCGCAGACCAAATCTTAATAGGACGTTTATTTGCCGCTATTTCCGGTAGAAGCTTATCCGCAAGTACAGCAAACGGGTAAGTATCACGGAACCAAAGTGTCTCGTTCGTCGTCATGGCATCGACAGCAGCCACACGCAGCTCACGGTTTCGACCTGTTACTACATCTCTCAACAAATCAGATAACGAAGCTAACTTAAACTTCGTTACTAATGGGCTCAGACGACTGCGCACTAAATACTGCTTGCTGTCACCTAATACAATGCCACATTGAGATTCTAAGAAACGGCTGAAATCGCGATACTCTTGATCACTTATTGTTATAGCAGTCATTAATGTCTCTTTTAGTTAGTTAACGCAGCTTTTACCGCTGCACCAAGCTCATCCGGGTTGAATTTAGCGATGAAGGAGTTAGCTCCCACACGCTCAACCATGGCTTGGTTAAATACACCACTCAACGATGAGTGTAAAATTACGTATAAATCTTTCAGTTCGGCGTGACGACGAATCTCAGCAGTCAGCGTGTATCCATCCATTTCTGGCATTTCGATATCAGAGATCACCAATGAAATCTGATCGTAAATACTGCCTTCTGATGACATCTGCATCAGCTTCTCATAGGCTTCTTTACCATCCTTCACCGAGATAACTTCAAAACCAATCGACTCAATAGCACGCTGAACCTGCTTACGAGCAACGGTCGAGTCATCAGCAATCAAGATGCGGCGAACCAGTTCTTTCTCTTGTTCTACTTTCGCAATATCTTCAGCAATCTTGCTGTCCATTGTTTCATCAACAGGAGAAATTTCTGCAAGAATCTTCTCAACATCAAGAATTTCTACCAATTCATTATCAATGTTGGTTACCGCTGTCAGGTAGTTAGCTCGACCTGCGCCATCTGGCGGCGGAAGAATCGATTCCCAGTGCATGTTAATAATGCGCTCAACTGAACTTACCAAGAAACCTTGAATGGTTCGGTTAAACTCAGAGATAACCACAAAACACTTTTCAACATCCGTTGTAGGACGGCCACCAATCGCTAAGCTCAAGTCGATCACAGAGATCGTTTGGCCACGAATGTGTGCTACACCTTTAACCAGTGGGTTCAAGTTTGGCATCTTTGTCAGCTTAGGGCATTGAAGCACTTCTTTTACTTTAAAGACATTAATGCCGTAACGCTGACGCCCCATTAGGCGAAAGGTTAGTAATTCTAATCGGTTTTGACCGACGAGTTGCGTACGCTGATTCACCGAATCAAGAATACCCGTCATGAGCTCATCTCCATATCAAACTTTTTTGTATAAAAAGTGTTAGTCTACTGCAGGCTACGAACCACCAGAGAAACGGAATGACGTATTATAAATCAAATTTGCCACCTCTTTCTATAGCAATGTGTAGAGCTACTTTTAAAACTGTCGCTAAGTTTATCGGCATTTTATCAATATTGTTTAGTTTTTTTGTACAAGCTGCGACCCCAGAACAAATTGAGATGATTCAGTCTGCAGCAGAACAACATATCCTTGATACGGTTGAGCAGCCACAAGGTGGCGAACTCTTTGTTAATTCAGCAAATGTTGACTCAAGAATCAAAGCGACAGACTGCCCAGTGCCTTTAGAGACCAGCGCTTCAACGACCACCAATACCCGCAGCAGTATTACGGTTTTAGTGCAATGCGTTCCTGATGAGTGGCGAGTTTATGTACCCGTTCGCCTTTCGATGTCGGTGCCTCTTGTCACCACCACTCGCTCAATCGCGAGAGGCGAAATCGTCGGTCAATACGATGTCACCACAGCTATGATTTCTCTTAACAAGTTTCGTCGCCAAGGTTTCACAGCTCCACATCAGGTCATCGGCGCTAAGGTAAAAAAGAACCTAAGACCGGGCGATGTTGTAGAAAGAGGTGATATCTGTGTCGTGTGCCGAAACGAGAAGGTTATCATACAGGCAGTAAAAGGTGGCATGACCATTACCACCAAAGGTACTGCACTTACCGATGGCTCTATGGGTGATCAAGTAAGAGTGAAAAATGATAAATCACAGCGTATAATTGAAGGGATTGTTACCAGCATGTCTGAAGTCACGGTTTACTTTTAACTCTTTACTTCTAAATTGACGGTATCGTTAGCGATTTCACCCTCAACTCTAACGCCAAATATAACGGCTGCGGTGTTTTGTCCCTTTTCGACTATTGAGCTAAAAATTGCTAAAGTATTCGAACCCTTGGTCGATATTGACTGTACAGGTTCCCATTTTTGAAGAAAAAGGCTTAACTATGGCAGGCATTGATAATATTCGTTCAGGGCAAACCCTAACGACCACTAACCGATCAGCAGTACGCTCTGATTCTAATTCTGAGGCATCACGCTCTGATGTATCAACTAAATCACCAGCAAGCAAAGATGCGGTTTCACTTAGCCAACAAGGCAAAGCGATTGGTCAGCTCCACCAAGATATGGCTGCACAGCCAAGCTTTGATTCTGTAAAAGTAGCAGCGATCAAAGAAGCAATTGCGAACGGTTCATACACTGTCGATCCAGAAAAACTGGCAGACAACATGATCAAGTTCGAAGATGAATTAAAAGGCCTTTAAGCCAACACTCACTTTTGATTGAAGTGATTGTCTTAAAGCACACGAGGTTATGAATAGGTTTACGTTATGGCGGCACTAGCAGATTTAGTTAATTTTCAACTTCAAAATGCCAAAGCCTTATCTGAATTATTAAGTTCAGAGAAAACCGCTATTACGAGCCGACAATCAAACGATATTGAGCGAATCGCCAAAGAAAAAGTGGTCCTAGTTGAACAACTAAGATCAACCGATCAGCGAATCGCAGCCCATACCAATATCTCAGAACTGACCGAGAACCCTGAACTTGCTCAGCTAGTCACAAAGATCCAGTCTATAGTGCACGATTGCCAGCAAGCGAACCTTGTGAATGGCGAAGCCTTGAATCGAGCGCACCTTAGCTTCAAAAAACTCAGCAATATGATGCAGCAAAGTCACGGAAAAATTGGCATGACCTACAATGCCGGTGGTCAAACGCATACGATTTCTACGCTGGGAACCAACGTAAAAGCATAATTAAGCCCCCTGTCTTCAATAATATCTTTAGTCACATTTCTGCTCGTATCTGTATCTGTATCTGTATCTCAGCTTATCCTTAGCATGATATCCGTCAACACTCCCACTAGATCGGTAAATGCGCGAACAAATCGACAGACACAAAAAAGCGGCAAGTATTTTCATACTTGCCGCTTTTTTATTCATATCAGTTATTGGTTGCCGATACGCCATCTGGAAAGCGACTGACAGCCAATATAATTAATTCATGCATCGATACTAGAACAGCGTTTGTTGTCTCTTCTCAGGCACGGGTTGTACTTCACCGTAATCACGTAGCTTTTCCATCTTACGGATATCGAGCTGAAGCTCAGTGACATAGCTATCACCCACAGGGTAACTGCGCACCACTTCTGCACCACGGATTACACCATCAACCGCACCAGAAGTACGTTCAGTACCAAGGCGTTGATCTTCCAACTCTGCTCGGCCACTCACTCGCATGCCATAGACTTGCTCGGCAAGTTCACGATAGGCGTCGATCTTGGAAGCTCTCATCGCACGGATACGTCTTTCTTCGTCATTACGTCCCTTCTGCTCACTGATACTTGCGTAACCAACGGCAACCAAGAAGTCGTCTGCCCTCATATTTTGCAATGGCTGGCAGCCTACAAGCAACAAAGCGGCGACAACAAATATTAACTTCTTCATCTCGAACTCCTAAGGGCGAAGAATAACAGTATAGGGCTGGGTCATCGTTGGGTCAGAGCGGATAATGACACCATCTTGAGTTCGAATACTGTTTAGCGTATCTAGGTCACGACCAATACGGTCTGCAGGCAAGAAGCCTTGTGCCGTCGCCACGACAATGCGAGTTTGCATGCCAACAACACGAGCATTGACTAACACACCGCCTTCTTGGCGAAGCATAGTGCCTGTTAGTACGTACTGTACGTCTTGCTCTTGAGCTAAGTCTTTCCAATCGCGGCTTAACGCAAAGTCACCTTGGTGAGTCACTTGAATAGAACCTGTTGTTTTGAAATCAACCACCTTGAAGCCACGACGCTGAAACTGATGAATGAAACCTTCTGATACCGAGTTTCCTAGCCAGTTCGTTGTGTCCATGTGTTGTAGGTCAACAAACGAAGTAATCGCTATCGGAGTTCTTGCTGAGATACTCGTATTCGAAATGATCAGATCTTCGGTCATGCTTTCCACGAAGAAATCCATGGTATGACGAGGGCTATCCATCAACATAAACTGACTGCCTGAATACTCAGACTTGCCGTTATAGATTGGTGAATAAGCACATGAGGTCAACAACATGACACTCATTACTACGAGCCATTTTTTCATTCTCTTATCTCCAGATAGTTTTAGTGCTCCCTGTTCCAATATGTTCTCACCATTATTCTTTTCAATGGATTACAATGTTGGAACAGTCTTTGCTTTTCATTAATGGTTCAGATTAAGAAAAACGCACTTAAGTCAGCTTCAAGCTTATAGTTATTTGTTAAGCAATATTTATACCCAACTGGTAACGAATAGATGAAAAAAATAATTTCTTACTTATTTTCAATAAGTTCACTGATAACCATAAGCTTCAGTGCTCATGCCTCTTGGTATGAAGTTACCGGTACCGCAGCCATCGTATCCTCAGAGGAAACGGCAAGGGTTCATGCTCTGGAAGACGCGGTATATAAAGCGATCCAGTTCTCAGGTGCTGATATTGGTAGTATCTCCAACCTCACGCCGTACCTCGACGCAAACAAGAAAGAATTTCAATTTACCAATCATGAAGTGCGCTACATCTTGATAGAAAAAGAGAAAAAACGCAGTGGCAATATAATGATCACCGCAAGGATCGATATCTATCCTTCGGCAAATGCTTGCCATGAGAGCCAATACAAGAAGACATTTTTGGTAGGCAACATTGATGTGACCTCCCCTCAACAAGCAGTGATGGGCAGAATCTATAACATTGGTGATGATTTTGGCCATGTCGTGGACCGACAGTTAGCACAAGAGTCTCGC
The DNA here is from genome assembly GCF_041467855.1 of Vibrio sp. 10N.247.311.51. Taxonomy (NCBI): domain Bacteria; kingdom Pseudomonadati; phylum Pseudomonadota; class Gammaproteobacteria; order Vibrionales; family Vibrionaceae; genus Vibrio; species Vibrio sp. 10N.247.311.51. The sequence continues at coordinate 367,719 of NZ_JBFSVK010000002.1, forward strand.
AGCTTTGTTTCGGTTGGCACGACCAATTACGATATCGACAAGCGTCGACCAGAGGTGATCAAGATGATCGCCCAAGATACTGGCGCGCAGTACATCATTGGTGGCGACATTACCGATTTAACCGCGACCATCGAATCCAAGCTTTTGAAAGATGACATCATCAATCGTCAGTTTGCGTTAGAGATGCAAGTCTTCGATGGCAAAACAGGACATCAGGTTTACAACCGTAGCTATCGTGAAGTGGCAAAGTGGCCATTTGCTAAGACCAGTGAAGTGGACACCCGCAGTGCTCGTTTCTGGGCATCAACCTACGGCAGTATGATGCTGCGTGTTAGCCGCAATATTATGTTGGACTTGGAATCGGAAGTGTCATGTAAAATCACGCTTCCAGAGGTGGCTGCGGTATTTGGTAACACGGTGACCATTGATTTAGGTCGAATGCATGGTGTTCAACAAGGTGACAAGCTACAGCTATGGCACACAGGCTCGTTTATCGACCAACGCGGCTTGCCACGTAATAAGGTATCTCAAAGCGATATCACGCTGACCGTCTCTCGCGTTTATGAAAACGAAGCAGAACTAACTATCGACCAACCAAGTCTTGCAGGAAGCATTCAAATTGGTGATGTGATGCAGAAAATCATGTAGTTAGCGACACGCTCATCTCATAGTTTCTAATAAAGCCTTAGCACTTTTGTTAAGGCTTTATTTTTTTCATGGGTATTAGTTTCGGTTTTGCAGTATTTGGCGTAATCTTATTAATAATATAATCATCACTTAGCAAACTATGAGTCAGAATAATCTAATTGGTGCTACCGGTTACCGCTTTATCTCGAAAGGTAAAACCGCTTTTAAGATCCACATCCATACTCCCGAAGATACGGTGCTGCATCGGTCGGTCGGTTTTGTTCGTATGGGTGAAGACAAAGCACTCAAGAAAACCATTAAATTAAGAGATGAACTGGGCAGACAGCTTTGGGGCAAGTTTTGGCCCAAAGTCCTCAAAGAGCCCTACCTGATGACGCGCCTGCCTCATAGTCTAGAACCCAAAATTGTCTTCAAGCCAAATCCAACTCAGAGTGATCCTGAACACCGCGACGAGTGTTACATCGCTAAGTGGCGTGTATTCTCAGAAAACGGCGACTACAAATACAAAACCAAGGTGTGCTCCATTAGAAAGCACGGCAGACTTGCCGCTTATAGCCAAACCAAACGCGCCCTTCTTGATGCCCACAAAGACGTGATTGATCTACTTGTCTTTATGGGACGATTAAACAGCATCGACCTGAAGTAGCTTAGAACGCAATGAGGTTGATTACCCATATTGTTCACATACAAAAACAGCCGCACATTGCGGCTGTTTTTATTTTTAGGCTAAGCATCTGGTGCTTTAGCGTATTGTCCACACTAAATAGACCACCTAGCTTCGGCATATCTCTGCCAATGTTGTGAGGCGGCGCTTAGATTCCTTAACATAAGGGTTGGTTTGATCCCATGCGTAGCCCGCCAGAATTGAGCACACCATCTGCTTAATCTTTGGGTTTGGATCTTGATAGAAAATCACGTCCTGTAAAGTACCTGAGTACCACCCCTCAACATATGTCCTAAAGGTGTTTACGCCCACCATCAACGGATCGGCATAATCGCGCTCCCAATCAACTTGTTCACCGTTAAGCTGCTTTTCAACACACTCAACCGCAAACTGAGCCGACTTCATCGCAATCGTCACGCCGGATGAAAAGACCGGGTCAAGGAACTCACCAGCATTACCAAGCAACGCGTACTTATCCGTCGCCAGATGTTTTACATTGGCAGAATAGCCACCAATTTCACCCGCAGGGTTTGGATACTCGGCATTTACCAGAATTTCGGCTAAGCCCGGCTCTTCCGCTGCTAGCTGTTTAATGGCTGCAATCTTGTCTTCTGGGTAGGATTCAAAGAATTTAGGCTCACCTACCACACCAAACGAAGAGACACCGTTACTAAACGGGATCAACCAATACCAAACATCAGGGTTGGTTGGGTGCACCGAGATCAGGATTTTGTTGCGGTCATATTCCAGATCGGTATCAACCTCTGCAATATGATCGTTAATGTGAGTAAAAATAGCTTTGCGTGGAGGAAGTGATGACGGCTCTTCCAAGTTAAGCATTTTCGGTAGCACTCGGCCAAAACCACTGCCATCTAAAACGTATTGCGCTTCTAGCTGATAGCGTTCTCCACCCAACACTTGCACATCTAAAATGGTGCTGTCTTCGGTGAAATTAATGCCCATCAACTCATGTTGGTAATCAATGCAGACACCCTGCTCCTCAGCCGTATCCGCCAAAACCTTATCAAAGGCACCTCGCTGAACCTGAAACGTGGTTCCAGGACCAGAAGAGAACTTGTCTTCAAAATTGAACGCCGTATAAACGCCATTTTTGCGAAAGGCTGCGCCATCTTTGTATTGGAAGTTGGCGTTGATAACTGCGTCAGTCATCCCAGCCTGTTCAATCACTTCCATACAAGCGGGTAGTAGGCTTTCACCAATAGAAAAGCGCGGGAATACGCTCTTTTCAATCACTCGAACATCGATGCCTTTTTTATGAAGCAAAGACGCAGCAATTGAACCTGACGGCCCAGCTCCGATGATCACCACTTGAGTTGATAGTTTATTCATTATTTAAGCCATGTTTGTTATTTTTATTGCGCGCCAGCTTTCAATTCAAGAAGCGTGTGACCAAGACCGATGTCGTCGGTACGAGTTACCACTTCAAAGCCCGCTTCTTCAACGATCTCTAAGAAATCTTCACTGCGGTAAAAACGGCTGTTGCCATTTGCCAAGCAGGTAAAGTAGAGAGACGTCGCGTTTAAGCTATAAGAAGCCGCATCGTATTTCTGTGCATCCCAAAACAGTTCAAGGATATAGACTGTCGCGTCTTCTGACATATGAGAGCGAACACGCTTTAATATGCTCAGAATCTCCATTGGCGAGAAGCAATCAAGGAACTGACTCATCCACCAAACATCCGCGCCCGTTGGCAGCGCTTGCTGCTTATCTAGCATGTTAGCTGGGAAAGGCGTCACTCTGTTTTGATGACCATGTTGCTTAGCGTTTGCCATTGCCATTTCTAACTGCTGTGGCAAATCAACAATCGTCACTTCAACATCAGAATCGTGGTTGCAACACTGCATAGCCCACTTGCCTGTATTGCCGCCAATATCCACCAGCGATTTAGGTTTCTTGCTGAAGACTTTTTCAAGTAATACTGGGAACGAGCGATCAGAATAGAAGTGATCGAACTTGAACCAACTCTCTTTGGCTTTTTCTGGCAATTGAGACAAGCCTTGGTAAATGGTTTCCCAGTCACCCAGCTCTTTCAAGCCAGCAGGTGTGCCCTCTTCAATCGCTTCGGTTAGATGCATCATCGCGGCGTAACAAACATCGGCCGTAAAATCCATGTTTGCGTTGGTCATGCCATCGTGCAGAAGGTAGAAGCCAAGATTGGCCATTTTATAGTTAGGTTTGTCCCAAGTAACAATATGCGCACTTAACGCCATATCGAGCAGAACTTTCACGCCGTACTCAGAAACTCCGGTTGATTCAGAGATTGACTCTGCTGGCAAACCCTCGTTGCCAGCGTTATCTAACGCTTTCAAGATGCCTAAATCACGAAGTGTACGAGCAGTATGAAAAACAATAGGAGCGAAAGACAATTTCTGCGCTTCTGTTTTTGCTTCTAATGCGTTGAATGGATCTAATTTATATTCCGACACGAAAAACCTAACTTTAAATAATAGAGAGTTACTCAGCTGCCATTTGTGCAAGCTTACGTTTAATATCAACGTTTAAGTTATTAACCCAACGATTGTAATTACGGTGTATTTCACCATCGTCGTACTTCAAATTCTCTGACTCAACGTAAAGAATAGAGTAAAACTTATTACTATAAGGAATTTCAACCACAGCGTGGTGCGAACGAACATACAGCTCAGCACGTATCAAGCCAGGCTTTATTTCTGAAACCAACCAGCCTCGATTTGCAGCCGATTCATAAATAGCTGATTTAACCTGTTTACTTTGAAGATTCAGTGCAACTGGAGTATCCTCAACATTCATTACAGGTTGGACGCGTCCACACCCTGCAAGAACGAATATGAATAACATTGAAACCGCTATTTTTAGTAATTTCATTTAAATTCCTTATCTGTGTTTATTTATAAGCGCGCATAGTATTTAGTTAGACCCAAAGCAAATCAATACTCTATGTCAAATCAATCCCAATTAATGTCGTTTAATATTGAGAAATGGTCTGCAAATTCGGCTGGTCTCAATTCTGTTGCCCAATGGCAAGCGTGGAGCACGAATTTAGATTGGCCACAAGATGGCTCAACTGAATTTAAAGCTATCCCTCCAATGATGCGCCGTCGAATGAGTCTGCAAAGCAAACTTGCCGTCCAAACCGCGTTAACCTTATTAAAAGACACCTCGATTGATTATCTTGTCTTTGCTAGCCGACATGGTGAGCTACACCGAACCGCCACTTTGATTCAGTCGATATTAGAAGGTGATGATGCCTCGCCAATGGCGTTCTCACAGTCGGTACATAATACCGCAGCCGGTCTAACCACCATTGCCGCCAAAGCGCCAATTCCACTGACTTCAATCGCTGCAGGGCAAGATACTTTCCATAACGCTCTGATCGAAGCTTATCTTTATCTTCATCAGTATCCGTCACATCGTGTACTCGTCATTGACTTCGACCAACCTTTGCCTGAGCTTTACCAAGAATACGAAACACAAGACTATGCGGATTACGCTCTGGGCTTCGTGCTCACCGCTGGCAGTGAATACTCTATTGCTAGAGCAGTAGAAGCCAACCAAGCACCTTCCGGGTTACCACAAGGGCTACAAACGCTCCAACATATCTTATTGGGTACAAATAAGTGGGCTATTGCTGGCAAGCACCAAACTTGGTCGTGGGTAAAGAACACCGAGACAGGTCCACAGTCATGAGCAAAGTAGACCAATATTGGCGAGTATTCGCGACAGGGCTCTGCTTTACCATCTTTGGTTTTGGTGGCTTAGTATTGAGCTTCTTAATCTTACCCACTATCGCGCTAACCACTCCCAATACCATTAAAAGAGAGCTTAAAGCACAGCGATTGATTCGCTTCTCATTCAACGCCTTTTGCCAAATCATGAAGTTCACCGGCGCGATTGATTACCGAATTGATGGCGCGGATCTATTACGTGAAGATCGTAACTGCATCATCGTCGCCAATCACCCTAGCTTAATCGACTATGTGCTGATCGCTTCTCAACTTCCTCAATGTGATTGCCTCGTTAAGGCCGCTATTTGGGAAAACCCTTTTATGAAAAGGATTGTCAAAGCCGCAGGTTATATCCCTAACCAAGCCCCTGACGATCTTTTAGAGCGCTGTGAAGAACGTTTCTCACGTGGCAATGTGCTGCTGGTTTTTCCCGAAGGAACTCGCACAACGCCCGGAATTGAACCATCCTTACAACGTGGTGCGGCGCAAATCGCCACTCGAACACAAACCGATTTACGCGTAATTCATATTACGGTTTCTCCGACATTCTTAACGAAAGAGAAAAAATGGTATCAAGTTCCTGCGACGAAACCCTTTTTTCATATCGCGGTGAAAGGTAAAATAGAAGTCGCACCATTTATTGAGAATTCAAATAACTTAACTTCGGCAGCAAGGCGCCTTAATCATCATCTTGCACACTCTATTTTCCCTTCCGAAGAAAACATTTAGCTCATCAATAAAGCAACTGGCGATATCAGCATTTCGAAAATACATCGCATAATGTAGAATCGCCCCTTAAAGCAGCATTCAGATAAAGCATTAAGTAGGCCAAAGTGGAAACATTACACAACGAACTGAAACAACTGATCATCGACGCATTGAATCTTGAAGACATGAGCATTGATGAGATTGAAACGGAAGCTCCACTATTTGGTGATGGACTTGGATTAGACTCTATTGACGCGCTAGAGCTTGGTCTTGCTATCAAGAAAAAGTACAACATTGTTATCGATGCCGACGATTCAAACACTCGCCAGCACTTTGCATCCGTTGAAAACCTAGCAAACTACATCTCATCTCAAACGAACAACTAGACAGATCTTTATGACACAAGCTAACCAACAAGAAGTATACAACCAGGTTAAAGATGCGCTGATTGAGCTGTTCGAGCTTGATGCTGAAGATATCACGCCTGAAGCACACCTTTATCTTGATCTAGACCTAGACAGCATTGATGCGGTTGATTTGGTCGTTCACCTACAGAACGTAACAGGTAAGAAGATCAAACCTGAAGAGTTCAAAGCAGTACGCACCGTTAATGACGTTGTAGAGTCTGTGGTTGAACTATTGAAGGACGCATAATGCGTCCTCTGCTGACTTTACTGTCGGCAATCATACTTTTCACTTATCCAATAGCGGTTTACTTTGGACTCAACAAGTTTGGCCTACAAACCGTTGGTATCGTCTTGGCCGTTATCTTTGCTGTCCGTATTTTTACTGGCGGTCAGGCTAAAATCAAAGAGCTAAAACACCTAGCTTGGATCAGTGGTAGTGCCGGTATTGTTCTGCTGGCATTAGGATTAACCTTCAAGCAGCATGGCTGGTTAACCTATTACCCCGTCATCGTTAACGTTTGTATGTTGGTTGTGTTCGCTTCAAGCCTTTGGCAACCGCAAACGATTATCGAGCGTCTTGCTCGACTCCAAGAGCCTGAACTTCCGCAAAGTGGCGTTGATTACACACGAAAAGTCACCAAAGTTTGGTGCTTGTTCTTTGTTATCAATGGCTCTATTGCCCTTTACACCTGCTTCCAACCTCTTGAGATATGGACCCTATACAATGGCTTACTCAGCTATTTATTCGCAGGGTTACTCTTTGCAGGAGAGTGGATAGTAAGACAGCGCATTCGTCAGAGTTAAATTGTTATGACACAAACCGTATCTTACATCTCGTTATCTGAGCTTCTCAGTCAAACAAGATCCCCTGAATCGATTGTCTGCTTTGACGACAATAGCGAGATTACGTGGCAAACATTTAGCGCCGACTTATCTCAACTCGTGCACCTTTTATCTTCATCCCCTTTTCAACGAGTTGCGATTTGTACCCAAGACAGCTACCTATTTTCAGTGGCCTTTTTGGCATGTGCTGTCAGCCACAAACACATCATCTTGCCGGGCAACTACCAGCCCTGTGCGCTTGCCGAATTGAGAGAACATTTTGATTGCCTGTTAGTTGATGACTCGATTGGTGAAGTTGAGGTTAGTGACGTTCGCAATATCCAAAACTTATTGAACTCAAACACCACGTCAAAACAACCTCTAATCGATAATCTTGCGACCATTGATTTGGCAGCCATCCAATTGACCCTGTTTACTTCAGGTTCAAGCGGCACACCCAAGGCAATCAATAAAACATTAGAACACCTAGACATTGAGACGGCTCAGTTAAATAAGAACTGGGGAGGTATGCTGAAGGGAAAACAAGTTCACAGCACGGTCTCGCACCAACATATCTATGGTCTGTTGTTTCGAATCTTATGGCCGCTCTGTTCTGGTGTTCCATTTGCTCGAAACAACCTTGAGTACCCTGAACAGATCTTGTCTCACGCCAATAAAAACTGTGTGCTGATAAGTAGCCCAGCTCTGCTCAAACGATTAAAGCACGAAACAAAATCTGCTCAGCTTGCTGGTGTGTTCTCTTCTGGTGGCCCATTACCAACTGAGTCTGCTCACCAATCACGTAGCCTGCTTGGTCATTTACCTATCGAAGTCTTTGGCAGCACAGAAACCGGTGGCATCGCATTTCGTCAGCAAGAGAGCGCTCAAACACCTTGGCAACTTTTTGACTGTATTGAGGCTAGTCTCAACAGTGAGAATTGCATTAAGTTATTGTCGCCGTACATCGACAAAAACAACTGGTATCAAACCGCCGATGAGTGCGAAATGGTCTCGGATAATCAATTCATATTGAAAGGCCGAACCGATCGAGTGATCAAGATAGAAGAAAAACGAGTATCACTGGTTGAAGTCGAAAAACGACTAGAGCAACTGCCTTGGATAAGTGAATGCGTGGTGATTCCATTTGAAGAGCCTGAACGCTTAATCTTGGCGTCGGTTTTGGTATTATCAGACGAAGGCCAAGCGACACTCGCTAGCATGAGCAGAGGCAAGTTCTGGTTGATGCTGCGTTCAGAACTCAGAAAATGGTTAGAGCCAATCGCCATCCCGAGAAAGTATCGTGTGGTTGATGAGATTCCTCTCAACAGCCAAGGTAAGCGATTAACTTCTCAAATCGAGCAACTCGTAAAATCATAGAAATCGCTTATCGTGTTTTACACTGAGTTTATCTTTTTATATTTTTGTCAGAACACCCATTTTCAGCCCAAGGATTCTAAGCACACGCTATGGATAAGAGAAAGCCAAACATCATTGCTGTTGACACTGCAGAGAATGAATCGACCCTGACACTCCATGTTACCGGAGACATCACCGATTTTAAGGGGCACTTCAAGAGCTTCCCTATTCTTCCGGGTGTTACACAGATTGATTGGGCGCTTTACTATGCAGTCCAAGAGCTTAATGTCCCTGGTTGCTTTAAAGGCATGGAGGTCATCAAATTCCAAGAGCCTATCCTGCCCGACTCGACCATTCAGCTATCACTCAAGTGGGACGCCGACAAAGATAAGTTAAACTTCAGCTACACCTCGAACAACGGCGAACAAACTCACTCTTCAGGCAAAATGAAGCTGGGAGAGAAAAGTGAATAGCACTCCAGTCGAGGCTAATTCTCAACACCAAACCAAAGAAAGCAGCTACAACGCCTGCTTCCTGATTCCGTGCTTTAACCATGGCGCAACCATGCCCGCGGTGGTCTCATCACTTCTTAATTTCGAACTTCCGATCATTATTGTTGATGATGGCAGTGAACTCGAGACCAAACAGTTTCTGACTCCCCTTGCCGATAGTCCAAGCGTGACTTTGGTGACGCTTGAACAGAACCAAGGCAAAGGTGGCGCAGTAAAGGCTGGTATCAAGCGAGCACAAGAGCTCGGCTTTAGTCATGCCATCCAGATTGATGCTGATGGCCAACACGACCTTGAAGCACTACCCGCATTAATCCAAGCTTCGCAAAATAAACCTCAGCGCTTGATATCAGGTCAGCCTGTTTATGACGAGAGCGTGCCCAAGGCAAGGCTCTACGGGCGCTACGCGACACACATTTGGGTATGGATAGAAACCCTATCTCTATCAATTAAAGACAGCATGTGTGGCTTTAGAGCGTATCCGATCAACCAAACTCAAACAGTGTTGAATAAGTACGATGTTGGTTCGAGAATGGACTTCGATATCGAGATTCTGGTTCGACTGTATTGGGAAGGCTGCGACATCGACTTCGTTGAAACTCGCGTTATCTACCCTGAAAACGGCATCTCTCATTTCGATGCGCTGTGGGACAACGTAAAAATCAGCTGGATGCACACGCGATTGTTCTTTGGCATGTTGCCAAGAGCACCAAAGCTGATTGCTCGCCATTTCAAATCAACGTCTGCTGAAGATGGTCAAAACCAAGATTCCCGGGCTGGATCAAACAACAACGATTCAGAACAGCCCCATTGGTCCCGTACTCAAGAACGCGGCACCGTACTTGGCATCAAGCTGTTACTAGCCATTTACACCCTGTTAGGTCGCGGTGTATTCAACCTAATTTTGCGTGGTGTGATGCGTTACTACCACCTAACGGGCAAACGCGCACGAAACGCCTCAGAACAGTACCTGTTTCAACTAAAGGCTTACGCAGAGCAACAAAACATTGAGTTACCTACGGAGCTAACCAGCTATAACCATCTGCTTTCGTTTGGCCATACGATGTTAGATAAACTGGCGGCATGGAAAGGTGATTTCTCAGCAGATAACCTGACTATTCATGGCCAAGACCAATTCGAGAGCATGGTAGCAAATAAGCAAGGCGTGCTAATCCTTGGATCTCACCTTGGTAATATTGAGCTGTGCCGAGCTTTGGGCCGCAGACACTCGAACATCAAAATCAACGCGCTGGTTTTTACAGAACACGCTGAACGTTTTAATTCCGTAATGAAAGCGGTTAACCCGCAGTCAGATTTAAATTTGATTCAGGTGACATCAATGGGACCTGATACCGCTATCTTGTTGCAACAGAAGTTGGAGCAAGGCGAGTGGATTGTGATTGTTGGCGATAGAACCTCCACCAGCAAAGAGAGTCGCTCGGTATGGGCTGAGTTCTTGGGTAAGGAAGCGCCCTTCCCTCAAGGGCCATTTATGTTAGCTTCGGTTCTCAAAGCGCCAGTATTTCTATTATTTGGGTTACGTGACGATTCACAATCCAAGCCGCATTTTAATGTCTATTTCGAGCATTTTAGCGACAAGATAGAACTACCAAGAAAGACTCGCGAACAATCTTTACAGCAAGTCGTGCAGAAATACGCAGACCGACTTCAGCACTACACACTGAAAGCACCGCTTCAGTGGTACAACTTTTTTAATTTTTGGACATTGAGCAAGCACCATGACGAAAAAGAATCCAAATAGCATCACCTTTGGTGCCGAACGCCTCACGATTGAGGATGTTGTCGCTATCTCACAAGGCGCAAAAGCCTCGATGAACTCAAGTGAAGCATTCACATCTAAGATCGACCGTGGTGTCGCTTTCTTAGAACGCCTACTAAAAGAAGAAGGCGTAATTTATGGTGTAACAACGGGCTACGGTGATTCATGTACCGTTGCGATTCCATCAAACCTTGTTGATGAATTACCACTGCATCTAACACGCTTCCACGGTTGTGGCTTAGGTGAAATACTGTCTCACGAACAAGCTCGCGCAGTCCTTGCAACACGTCTGTGCTCGCTGTCACAAGGTGTTTCTGGTGTTACTCATGATTTGCTCAACCAAATCGTTACTCTGATTAACCAAGACATATCACCGCGTATTCCGCAAGAAGGCTCTGTCGGTGCCAGTGGCGACTTAACGCCTCTCTCTTACTTGGCTGCAGCCCTAATCGGCGAGCGCGATGTTATTTATAAAGGCGAAGTTCGCCCAACCAGTGACGTCTACAAAGAATTAGGCATTAGCCCTATCAAGCTTAAGCCAAAAGAAGGCTTGGCATTGATGAATGGCACGTCAGTAATGACGGCTTTGGCTTGTATCGCCTACAAGCGTGCGGAATACCTAGCTCAGCTATCAACTAAGATCACCGCAATGGTATCTGTGGGTATGCACGGCAATGATTTTCACTTCGATGAAGCGCTGTTTGCAGTGAAGCCTCATCCGGGTCAACAGCAAGTTGCTGCATGGCTACGTGATGACTTACAAGCGGATCGCCCGCCACGCAACAGTGATCGCCTACAAGATCGCTACTCTCTGCGTTGTGCTCCACATGTGATTGGTGTGGTTCAAGACTCACTACCTTGGCTACGCCAAATGATTGAGAACGAGCTAAACAGTGCTAACGATAACCCAATTATCGATGGCGACAATGAGCGCGTACTACACGGTGGACACTTCTACGGTGGCCATATCGCAATGGCAATGGATACACTAAAAACAGCGGTAGCCAACCTTGCAGACCTGCTTGATCGCCAAATGGCGCAGTTGATGGATTACAAGTTCAACAACGGCTTACCATTTAACCTAACGGGCGCTGAAGGCGAACGTAAACCGATTAACCACGGCTTTAAAGCAGTACAGATTGGCGTTTCAGCTTGGACAGCAGAGGCATTGAAACACACTATGCCAGCAAGCGTGTTCTCTCGTTCAACAGAGTGTCACAACCAAGACAAAGTCAGCATGGGCACCATTGCGGCTCGCGACTGCTTACGTGTTCTTGAACTGACAGAACAAGTTGCGGCTGCGTCACTACTTGCTGGTACACAAGCGCTTGAGCTTCGTAAACGCCACAATGAGCTTGATGAGCACCACATGAGTGAGAACCTAAAGCATATTCGCGACGAAGTGCTTAAAGAGTTTGAATTTATCGTTGAAGATCGACCACTTGAAGGCGATCTACGTCACTTCATTGCTCGTATTCAAAGTCAGCACTGGTCACTTTACTCATAAAGTAGCCACCCTTTACGCAATATTGTTGAGAGCGATTTATGTCTGAAATTTTTCATCCATTACAATCTGAGGTGACACTTATCACCTCATTCCAAGATGCCGATCCGATGGGCGTGATCTATCACGGCAACTACTTCCGATTTTTTGAAGAAGTTAGGCGCATCATGATGGATAAGATTGAGTACAACTACCATGAGATGAAAGATTCAGGCTACATGTGGCCAATCATCGACACGCGCGTGAAATACATCAAGGCGATACCGTTCAATCATCAGATTAAGGTAACGGCTAAGTTGACTGAATGGGAAAACCGCCTGCGTGTTGACTACGAAATTCACGATGCCAACACAGGTGCTCGCATGACACGCGCCCACACAATGCAGGTTGCGGTGACCATTGAAGAACAAGAGATGTGCTTCGCTTCACCGAAAGTGTTTACCGATAAAGTCGAGCACTGGCACCAGTTTGGCTGCTTACCCCAATCAACTGAGCAGCAACCAAGCGACCAACAATCAGGCCAACCTCAAGTATCTAACACACAGCAGCAGGTGAAACATGAGTCTGTTTAAACGCAGTCGCAAACACATCAGCATCGCACTACTAGGGCTTGCCTCAATGATGGCGAGTAGTTTTGTTATTGCTAATGAAAGTACAGCTACGGTTGGTTCTATTTCAGATCTGCAAACCGTATTAAGCGCAAACAACATAGTGCGTGGTGAGTTTACTCAAACGCGCAACATGGAAATGTTCGCCCAGCCTTTGACGTCACAAGGTACTTTCCTGTTAGACAAGTCGAATGGTTTGCTTTGGACACAAACTACCCCCTTTCCTGTTAGCTTGGTGCTAACCGATAACAAACTGAGCCAAAGGTTTGCCGATCAACCCGCTAAAATCATTACCGATAAAGAAAACCCAATGGCGTTTTATTTCAGCCATATCTTCTTATCGGTGTTTCATGGGGATACACAAAAACTTCAGGAACAGTTCGCACTCGATTTTGAGCCAGCAACTGTCACAAGCTCTGATGAAAATACAGAGAATAAGTCATGGACGCTCACTCTAAAGCCAAAAAGTGCGCCGATGAACGCGGTGTTTGAAGCCATTACTCTGCAAGGTCAAAATGATATTGAACGCATTGAACTGAGAGAGATTCGTGGAGACAGCACGGTGATCGAATTTAGTCAGTTAAGCCATCTACCGGAAGTATTATCAGATGCTGAAGCACAACAATTCCAACTCTAGTCTGGCCCTTGTTTGGCTTGTTGTCGTCATGCTATTTAGCGGATTGTTGATAAAACAATTCGCTTTTTCTTCGTCGGTACCGATTGAAAGCAACATCCTAAAGTTACTGCCAGAAAACCAGCAAGACCCAATGGTAGAGCAAGCCTTTCAGCAGATATCCAGCTCGATGAGCGAGCAAGTGGTGTTTATCATCAGCGCCCCCGACATCGAACAAGCCATGGTTGCGACCGACGCTTTTGAAAAAGCTCTCAACCAAAGAGCCTTTTCAAGTCAGCCAACTCTGTTTCAGCAAGTTCAAGGCAAAATCAGCGCCAGCACCCAAAGCCAATGGAGCGATTTCTACTTTCGTCACCGAGCTCAACTGCTGACTCAACAACAAAAAGAGACGCTGACCCACTCGCCTGATTCACGAGCTCAATATGTGATTCAGTCTCTGTACAATCCGTTCTCAGGCGTCACTGCAGCCGAACTGTCGATGGACCCATTTCTACTATTTCGCGACTACATCAGTGCCGTTGGCGTTCAATCAAGTAACTTTGTTCTGAAAGAGGGCTACCTCACCGCTCAATCTAATGACCAAACTCATATTTTGGTGACCGCTACACTGGCTGGCTCGCCTTATAGCTTGGCGATTCAAGAACAACTTCCCGATCTTGATTCAATTGAGCGCGAAGTCAAAAAGCAGTTTGGCGTCAAAGTGCAGCATACTGGTGTGGTGTTCTACGCCAATTACGGTACCGAAAGTGCGAAATCAGAAATCAGTACCATTGGCTTGGGCTCATTGGCCGGTGTTATTTTATTAGTGTGGCTGACGTTTCGTAGTGCCCTACCACTTGCCTTATCTTTGCTCTCAATCAGTACTGGATTATTGGTTGCGCTGGCAAGCACCGTCGCTATCTTCGGCAAGGTTCACCTGTTTAGTTTGGTGTTTGGTGCCAGCTTGATTGGCGTGTCGATCGATTACTCCTTTCACTACCTGACTGACCGCTTGGCAGCTGGAAGTAAATGGCAAAGTGACAAAGGCTTGAAGCACATTATCATTGCGATCACCTTGGGTCTGATCACCAGCTTGATTGGCTACTTAGGGTTGTTGGTCGCGCCTTTCCCGGGATTGCAGCAACTTGCTCTGTTTTCGTCGATTGGACTGATCGCGGCTTACGCCAGTGTGGTGTGTTGGTATCCGGTTTTAGCGGCAAAACCAAGCCAAGAACGCCCTCTTCCCCTGTCGAAACTTTGGCAGACTTGGTTAAGCCTCTGGAGCAACCAAAAATTTAGAATTGGCTTACCGCTAACTGTGATTGTCTTGAGCCTGATATTACTCAGTCAAATTCGTTACGACGACGATATTCGCCAACTTCAGGCGATGCCAGAGCAACTCAAACAGCAAGAGCAAGCCATTACTGAAATCTCAGGATTCGGCAGTGGGCAAAATATGCTGTTGGTGACTGCCAACAGCGATCAAAAGCTACTCAATAAACTGGCAGAAATCACCACAAGCTTAGATTCTCTAGTCGATAGCCAAGGTATCTCAGGGTATCGCAGCATAAATCAACAGTTGCTAAGCGAACAAGAGCAACATGATAACTATCAGCTAGTTGAACTACTCTATGGCCAACAAAGCCATATATTACAAAGCACGCTAGGTTGGTCTAGTTTCCCAGAATTACCTAAATTCGAAGCAATCACGGTATTTGGGTTTTTGGAGTCGCCGGTGTCAGAACCTGTTCGACCACTCTGGTTAAAGCCGATCGACGGACAAGCGGCGTCAGTCATTTTGATCAAAGACGTCACAAACTCAGAACTGTTCTCTCAATGGCTAGATTCAAGCTTTGCTCAGCAACAAGGTGTTAAATACTTGAATAAAGCCGATGAAATATCAGCTCTTTTTGCGGAATACAGAGTCAAAATCACAGAGCTATTATTGATAGCTTTGGCCGCTATTGGGATGGTGTTAGGTTGGCGTTACGGTGTGAAGCAAAGCCTATTAATGCTGTTGCCTTCATTGATTGCAGGCGTGGCGGGATTAGCGGTTACGGGTATTTTAGGTTCCACGTTGAACCTGTTTAATCTGCTGGGCTTGATTCTGATTTTAGGGATTGGCATCGACTACACCTTGTTCTTTGCTGAGCAGAAGAAATCACTAAGCACCTTATTAGCGATTACCTTGTCTGGCCTCACGACGCTACTGTCATTTGGCTTATTATCGTTGAGTCAGACTCATGCCATTCATAGCTTTGGGGTAACGGTTCTGACAGGCATCTTTGTCGCGTGGCTACTTTCTCCGCTCGCGATCAACAGTAGTAAAAGCGTAGAACGACCAACCTCTCGAGAGGCTTTTAGATGAATAAGACGTTAAAGGTAACCTTCGCCACACTAGTGGGTATTCTACTCACTGCCTGCTCGATGGTTTCTCAGCAGCCGAGTGGGGCCAGTGTGTCTATCGACAATGACACCGAGCTCGCACTGCCATTGCCAGCTGAACTAGGGTACTCCCTCACGGCCAGTCAGCTCATCAGCGCTACGTGGGAAACCGACACACAGCAGCTTCCTGTTCAAGTTGAAGTCACAGCGGATAAAGTGGTTTTGGCGGGTTTCTCCTCTTGGGGTACGCGTATTCTATCGCTGCAATACCAGAATCAAGTGATCGACACACAAGTTCTATCCGGCCTTGGCGCAACTTTACCGCAACCCGAACAGGTGCTTTTTAATTTAATGCTGACCTTATGGCCAGCAGACGCATGGGCGCAACCTTTACAAAGCATAGGTTGGCATCTGGTCGATACCGACAAAACAAGAACCATTTTTGACGACAACCAACAAGCCATCATTAGTATTGAATACCAAGCAAAAGTCGGCGAACCAAAGACATCTGGAGAGATTGTTTTCAAGCATCTAATCCAAGGCTACACCATCACCATACAAACGTTGAACTCAACGATTGTCGACACCCCAAGTAAGAGTTGAACACTATGCCTATTTACATCCAAGACTGTGGTTTCCACTCAGCGCTAGGTTCAGAGATTGCGGACATTCATGGCTGCCTGAAAGACGAGCGTGAATCAAATATGGTCGAAGTGAACGATATGCTGAACGATGGTAAACATACTGTCGTTGGTCAAATCGCGGGTGAACTGCCACCGATTCCTTCAGATCTTACGCAATACACCACTCGCAACAATCAACTGGCGCTGTCGGCTCTAAATCAAATTGAAGACTCTATCGAGCAAGCCAAATCTCAGTTTGGCGCAGATAGAATTGCAGTGGTTATCGGCACCAGTACTTCGGGAATTTCGGACGGTGAAGCGGCTTTTAAACACAAACTCGATCAAGGTTCTTTTCCCGAGCATTATCACTACTCAAAACAAGAGCTAGGGAACACCTCTGAGTTTGTTAGTCAATATTGCTCATTAACCGGGCCAAGCTACGCGATCTCGACGGCTTGCTCATCCAGTGGTCGTGTGTTTCTCACTGCGCAACGTTTGCTAGATTCAGGCATGGCTGATGCTGTGTTAGTCGGTGGTGTAGACACCTTATGTAAACTGACACTCAACGGTTTTCATGGCCTAGAAGCACTATCAACGACACATTGTAAGCCGTTTAGCGCCTCTCGTGATGGTATCAATATCGGCGAAGCGGCGGCATTTATGTTGCTCAGCAGAACAAAACTAGCCGGTGTTAATGCAGCACAAGACACGTCAAACATTGCCTTATTAGGCTGTGGTGATAGCTCTGATGCACACCATATTTCAGCGCCCCACCCTGAAGGAAATGGCGCCGAGCAAGCGATGAGAAAAGCTTTAGATTCTGGACAGTTACAAGCAGAGGACATCGGTTACATCAATGCTCACGGTACTGCAACACCACTCAATGATTCAATGGAAAGCAAAGCCATCCATCGTATTTTTGCAAACAAGGTTCCCGTTAGCTCAACCAAGCCGCTTACCGGGCATACTCTAGGAGCTGCAAGTGCGATTGAGGCGGCAATTGCATGGCATATTTTAAAATATGACTTACCGCTTCCCTTACAAAAATGTCAGGATAAAGCTGAAGATATTGAGATTGATTTGGTAAACTGTACCCAGAAACTTAAAGTAAAGAACATCTTAAGCAACTCGTTTGCTTTTGGTGGTAACAACATTAGCCTGATTTTTGGTGTAGTAAATGACTGATATCCCTTCTGTAGACCAACTCCTCCCTCACGATGATCCGATGATATTAATCGATCGTGCTATCAACGTAGAGGCGTTGTCGATCCACTGCCAGGTCGATATTGGTGACCATAATCTGTTCTTTGACGCCCAATCTCAAACGGTACCCGCTTATGTAGGTATCGAGTTTATGGCGCAGTCTGTTGCTGCTTGGTCTGGATACCACGCACTGAAAAACGGCACCACTCCCCCGATCGGTTTCTTACTCGGTTCTCGCCGTTACAAGTCACTGTGTGATGAATTTACTCAAGGTCAGACCCTTGATATCTATGCCGAGCAACTGATGGAAGACAGCGGCATGGCCGTGTTTACCGCAAGAGTCGAAGACCAAGGTGAGTTAGTGGCTCAATGCCAACTCAATGTCTACGTGCCGACCGAACAAAAATTACAAGAAATGAAAACTAGGAGCCCATCATGAGCCGTCAGGTTTTAGTCACTGGTGCCAGCAAAGGCATTGGTAAAGCGATCGCTATTCAACTCGCGAAAGACGGATTTGAAATCGCCGTTCATTACATGGGTGACAAGCAAGGTGCTGAAGAGACGCTGCAGTCGATCACCGAACTGGGTGGTGCTGGACGTCTTATCCAATTTGATATCAGCAACCGCAGCGAGTGTCGTGAAAAGCTAGAGTCTGATATTGCAGAACATGGCGCTTACTACGGTGTGGTGAACAACGCGGGCATTACTCGTGACACCGCATTCCCTGCGATGACAGAAGAAGAGTGGGATGGCGTGATTCATACCAACCTCGACAGCTTCTACAATGTGCTCCACCCGTGTGTGATGCCTATGGTTCAGAAACGCAAAGGCGGTCGTATCGTCACTCTGGCGTCGGTATCGGGCATCATGGGCAACCGCGGTCAAACCAACTACGCAGCAGCTAAAGCCGGCGTGATTGGCGCGACTAAGTCTCTGGCTCTAGAACTCGCAAAACGCAAGATCACGGTAAACTGTGTCGCTCCTGGCTTAATCGATACCGGCATGGTTGACGAGCATGTAAAAGAGCATGCGCTTCCTCAAGTGCCACTGCGCCGCATGGGTGAGCCAGAAGAAGTGGCAGGCCTAGTCAGTTACCTAATGTCTGATATTGCAGGCTATGTGACTCGCCAAGTGATTTCAGTTAATGGAGGCTTAGTATGACGCGCCGCGTTGTTGTAACTGGCATGTCTGGTATTACTGCCTTTGGTAATGACTGGCAGCAGATCGAGCCGAAACTAAAAGCCTGTGAAAATGCGACTCAATATATGCCAAGCTTTGAGCAGTACGATGGTCTCAACACTAAGCTTGCTGCGCCTATTGATGACTTCCAACTGCCAAAACACTATAAGCGTAAACAAGTGCGTGGCATGGGACGAGTATCCCGCCTAGCCACCGTTGCGACAGAAAACGCATTAGAGCAAGCAGGGCTGATCGGCCACGATATTTTAACCAATGGTGAAACCGGTATCGCTTACGGCTCTTCAACCGGCAGTACCGATGCCGTTGGTGCGTTTGGCGTGATGCTTAACGAGAAATCGACACGAGCAATCACAGCAACCACCTATGTTCAAATGATGCCACACACCGCTGCGGTCAATGTGGGTCTGTTCTTCGGTCTGCGCGGCCGCGTGATTCCCACCAGCAGTGCGTGTACTTCAGGAAGCCAAGCGATTGGTTATGCCTATGAAGCGATTAAGCACGGCTACCAAACCGTGATGGTTGCCGGTGGTGGTGAAGAGCTATGCCCAACTGAGTCTGCCGTTTTCGATACCCTTTTTGCTACCAGTTTAAAAAACGACACACCAAAAAAATCTCCTAGCCCTTACGACAGTGGGCGCGATGGCCTTGTTATCGGTGAAGGCGCTGGCACGCTTGTTCTTGAAGAGTATGAACATGCTGTGGCTCGTGGCGCAAAGATCTACGCTGAGATCATCGGCTTTGCCAGCAACTGCGATGCCGCTCATGTGACACAACCTCAGATGGAAACCATGCAAATTTGTATGGAAAAAGCTTTGAAAGATGCGCAACTTCCGGCTGAAAAAATTGGCTATGTTTCTGCACACGGAACGGCGACTGAAAAAGGCGATATTGCGGAAAGTAATGCGACCGCGAACATTTTTGGTGAAGTGCCAATCAGCTCATTGAAAAGCTACTTTGGTCATACGCTTGGCGCGTGTGGTGCGATTGAAGCTTGGTTAAGCCTAGAGATGATGCATAGCGGTTGGTTCAGCCCAACATTGAATCTTGAGAATATCGACGAACAGTGCGGCAAGCTCGATTACATCACAGGCTCTGGTCGCGAATTGGACGTTGAATATCTGATGAGCAACAACTTCGCTTTTGGTGGAATCAACACTTCAATCATCTTCAAAAAAATCTAGGATAGATAATGAAAAACTGGCTAGTTGCTGCTGTTGTCGTTTTACTCGCAGGTTGTAGTGCTCCTAAGTATTCAGGAAACGCACTACCAGAAGCAAATACAATCGAACAGGTTACGATTGTTGAAGACGAGAAAACTCGTGCGGTTTTCCTCGATTCCATACTCGACTGGTGCCTGAATAATCAGGTTAAATGTAAAGTCGTTGCCGACGGTTCAGAACATAATCCAGAGGACATCACGCTGGATTATGTCTCTCGTTGGAGTTGGGATTTCAGAACCTTTGTGGCAGACGCTAAGATCTCGGCTTATCAAGATCAACAGCGCGTTGGCAATGTCGACTTCAAAGCGCCAAACAGCGGAAACTTTTCTAAGTTTGGTGACGATATGGAACGCATCAAAGCGATGATGGATATCTTGTTCGATAAGAAAACAGCCGCGCAAGCAACTCAAATGATTGCCGACGACAAGCTCTAACGAAATCGTTCAGATAGTAAAAATCGAGACAAATAAAAAGGGTCAGTAACCAAGTTACTGACCCTTTTTTGATTCTAGCAATCGCTCAATTAAGCGTTAGCTTCGCGCTCAGCGATGAACTCAAGAGCCATCTTGATGCGAGCGATTACGCGCTCTTTACCAACAAGCTCCATCACTGCATCAACAGAAGGAGACTGACCGCCACCTGTTACTGCTACGCGAAGTGGCATACCGATTTTACCCATGCCGATCTCTAGCTCTTCACATACTGCTGCAATCACACCGTCTTTGATGTTTGCAGTAGTGAAATCTTCAAGCGCTTCAACCTTAGCAAGAGCAAGCTCTAGTGGGCCTTTAGCAACACCACGTAGGTGCTTCTTCGCTGCGCCAGCTTCAAACTCAGAGAAATCTTCGTAGAAGTAACGAGATTGCTCAGCAAGTTCGATAAGCGTGTTACAACGCTCGCCAACTAGCTTGATCACTTCAGTGATAGCTGGGCCATTTGTTGTATCGATCTTCTGTGCGTCTAGGTGCCATTGCAGGTATTTAGCAACGTACTCTGGCTCAGAAGTCTTGATGTAGTGGTTGTTCAACCAAAGTAGCTTATCAGTGTTGAATGCAGAAGCAGACTTGCTGATAGCGTTCAGGCTGAAGAATTCAATCATCTCTTCTTGAGAGAAGATCTCTTGGTCACCGTGAGACCAACCTAAACGAACTAGGTAGTTGTTTAGTGCATTTGGTAGGTAACCTTCGTCGCGGTATTGCATTACTGAAACAGCACCGTGACGCTTAGAAAGTTTCGCACCGTCATCACCAAGAATCATTGCACAGTGAGCGAAAGTTGGAACTGGTGCGCCTAGTGCTTCATAGATGTTGATTTGACGAGGTGTGTTGTTAATGTGGTCTTCACCACGAACAACGTGTGTAATACCCATATCCCAGTCATCCACTACCACTACGAAGTTGTATGTTGGTGCACCGTCTGTACGACGAATGATCAGGTCATCAAGTTGGCTGTTTGCGATTTCAATGCGACCACGGATTTGGTCATCAAATACTACGCTGCCTTCTTTAGGGTTACGGAAACGGATAACGCATGCATCACCTTCTTTTGCTGCTTCGTTTGCTGCAACAATTTTAGGGTGGTTAGCATCGTAACGAGCCATCTCTTTGTTTTCTTCTTGCTCTGCACGAATTTCATCAAGTAGTTCTTTAGACGCGTAGCATTTGAATGCTTTGTCTTCAGCAAGTAGCTTATCAACCATTTCGTTGTAACGGTCAAAACGCTTAGATTGGTAGTAAGGACCTTCATCCCATTCCATACCCATCCATTGCATGCCTTCTAGAATTGCATCAACCGCTTCTTGAGAGTTACGCTCAAGGTCCGTGTCTTCGATACGTAGAACGAATTCACCACCTTGGTTCTTAGCGAATAGCCAAGAGTAAAGTGCAGTACGTGCACCACCAACGTGAAGATAGCCAGTTGGGCTAGGAGCAAAACGAGTTTTAACCGTCATTTAAATACCTTGATTATGTAGGTGATTCTTTTAGTGCTCGCCATTACAAAGCCTGTAACAGACAAATATCACTAAATTTTGGGCGCTATTTTATCACCACCGCTTAAATCTACAATCAGTAGTGAATGATTAATGTGCTGATCTTGTACGAAAGCTATCGTAGAAGGAGAAAACCAATAGCTCAAGTCCATGTCATACGCTCTAAAAAGATAAATTCTCGCCACGCTCGCGATAAATCTCATCCATTCCACCACTCAATATTCCAACAAATATTAAATTCTTGAATTTATGTTTGACCTTACCCTTACGGGAAGGTTTATGTTAGGGCTAGATGAGAATTGGAGTTTCGATATGAACCATTACACAACTGCGCTCAACGGCCTAAATTGCATGGGGTGTGCGAAGAAAGTTCGCACACTGTTTGATGATCTCGACAATACGACGATCAATGACATATCGCCGACGTACATCGATATTTCGACGCCTTTTAGTTATGTTGAGCTCAATGAACAGTTAGCAACCCTTGGTTATTCAATGGGTAATTCACTGCACTTTTCATTATCAGGGCTCAGCTGTGGTAAGTGCGTGAACAAGCTGACTCAAGCACTTCAACAAACCGAGCAAGCCTCAAATCTGGAAGTCACCAAAGATGAATTGTCGTTGGTGACCCTACTTTCAGAATCCGAGCTTATTGAGCTGATCGAGAGTGTGGGTTATCACGCAGCTCCCTACTCTGAAACAGGTAACCTTTTATCAGATTCAAAAAACGAACAAGCAGATAAAAAGATTGAAGATACTGAAGATAAAACCACAGCTAGCCAATATACCTATCACCTTGTTCTTGAAGGTATGACGTGTGCGAGTTGTGTCTCTTCGGTAGAGAAAGCGCTGAAAAAGAATGAGTTTGTAGACCAAGCACAGATCAACCTCGCTGAGCAGACAACCTTGGTTTTCACCTCTCAAACAAGAGACATCATTGAAAACGCTCTAATAGAATCGGTGAAAGCTGCTGGTTATGGCGCTGAGTTTGTCGACGATGCGGCGACTCAACAGCAAAAACAACAAGAACAACAACTTCGTACTCAACAAGCCTTCCTTAGAAATTCAGTAAGTGCATTGGTGATCGGTGCTCCGCTGATGGCATGGGGCGTGTTCGGTGGCAGCATGACCATTGCTACATTTAACGATCAACTGGCTTGGGGCTTGGTTGGTGTCATTTGTTTGATACTGCTTGCTACCTCAGGTCGTAGCTTCTTCACGAATGCTTGGCAATCACTGATGCACAAACGTGCGACCATGGACACGCTAGTCGCTTTAGGTACTGGCGCGGCATGGTTCTATTCAATGCTGGTTGTGCTGATTCCATCATGGTTCCCAGAACCATCGCGCCATGTCTACTTCGAAGCCAGTGCAATGATCGTTGGCTTAATTTCTTTGGGTCATTACATCGAAGCCAAAGCCAAAGCACGTACTACAAAATCGCTGCAAGCACTGATTAATTTACAGCCTCAAAAAGCGGTAGTTATTGTCGATGGCAAAGAACAAACCATCGCAGTAGAAGCCATTCAGGTAGGCATGCAGATACGAGTAAAACCCGGAGAAAAAGTGCCGGTTGATGGTGTCGTAGTCTCAGGTGAATCTTATATCGATGAGTCGATGCTGACCGGTGAACCACTTCCCAACGTTAAATCAACTAATGATGGCGTTTCTGCGGGCACCATTAATGGTGATGGTAGTTTAATTATTGAAGCGACTGGGATTGGATCAAGCACCATGCTGGCTAGAATCATTCAAATGGTTCGCCAAGCGCAAAGCAGTAAACCAGCAATCGCCAAGCTTGCCGATTCTATCTCAGCCGTTTTTGTTCCGGTTGTGGTCGCGATCGCTGCTGTTGCTGCCCTAGTTTGGTTTTTTGTAGGTCCACAACCAAGCGCCAGTTACATGTTAGTAGTATCAACCACAGTGCTGATCATCGCTTGTCCATGTGCATTAGGCCTAGCCACACCGCTTTCGATTACTGTTGGCGTCGGTAAAGCGGCTGAGTTTGGCGTTCTTATTAAAGATGCGGATGTATTGCAGTCTGCCAGCAAGATCGATGCTGTTGTGTTTGACAAAACAGGGACATTGACCCAAGGCAAACCAACCGTTCAACAGGCCTTTTACGCTAATCTAACGGAGCAAGAGTTACTGGCTTATGCTTATTCAGTAGAAGTAGGTTCTGAGCACCCACTTGCCAAAGCCGTTTGCCAATATGCAGAGAGCTTGGAAGTTTTAGTACTCCCACACAGCGAATTTGAAAACCAACGCGGGCTTGGGGTTCAAGCAACAATTAACGGCAAGAACGTGCAAGTTGGCTCGCTTAAGTACCTCACCCAATTAGGTATCAATACAGAGATTGGCGCGGATTTCATCGAGCTTTGCCGCTCGCAAGCGTGGACGCCTATTTTCATTGTGATTGACCAAAAACTGGAAGGCATATTGGGCATTTCAGACGCGTTAAAAATAGATAGCAAACAGGCGATAGCTCAACTAAAATCCGCCGGAATTCACACTGTGCTATTAACGGGTGACAACGACTCTGTGGCTCAAGCAATAGGTAAAGACGTCGGTATCGACGAGGTTATCTCAGAAGTGCTTCCAGAGCAGAAAGCTCAACATATTGTTCAGCTTCAACAGCAATATAAGAGTGTTGCCATGGTCGGAGACGGTATTAACGATGCACCCGCTCTTGCTCAAGCGGATATAGGAATCGCAATGGGCAGTGGCAGTGATGTCGCGATTGAAAGTGCGCAAATGACGCTACTCAACTCATCGCCATTATCAGTAAGCAACGCGATCGAGCTATCTCAAGCGACCGTGAGAAATATGAAGCAAAACCTATTTGGAGCCTTCATCTACAACTCGCTTGGTATTCCTATCGCGGCCGGTGTGCTTTACCCATTTTTCGGATTTCTGCTTAGTCCAGTAGTTGCAGGGGCAGCGATGGCGATGTCGTCAATTACTGTAGTAAGCAATGCCAACAGGCTGAGATTGTTCAAACCAACTCATTCTAATATTAATAAAAACCATATTCATGAGGTTAACCATGATTCGTAAAATTATGACTCTTACTGCACTCGCTGCAATCTCAGGACAAGCTTTAGCTACTGATGTTCTAAACCACAAATCTCCATACTGCGGCTGTTGCACAGAATGGACTGAACATATGCGAGATGCTGGGTTCGATGTTACAGAGAAGCTCCACGATGATATGAACCCAATCAAGCAAAAGCTAGGGGTAACACAGGAGTTAGCCTCTTGCCACACTGCAGAGATCGACGGATACGTATTTGAAGGACACATTCCAGCAGATGACATTAAAGCCTTTCTAGAAAACCCACCACGTAATGCGATTGGTTTAGCGGTTCCGGGTATGCCAATGGGTTCGCCAGGCATGGAGTATGGCGATAAGAAAGACGAGTATTCTGTGTATGCGTTTAATGAAAAAGGTCAGGTGTTTGAATACCGTCACTACAACGGGAAATAGAACCTAAACAGACCAACACACAACTATAAAAAAGAAGTCATAAAAATAGAGCCTAGCATTCAGTAAACCCAAGACTGTGGTTTACTTACTAGGCTCTTTGCTTTTGGACAGTAAAGCAAATCTTGTCGCGGCACCAACCGGGCTGTTAGTTCCGCTATGTTCCCTTCGCTAATTAGCTAGCAAGCTATTTAACAAAGAAGTTCACTCGGCTAATAATCTAAGCGACTAAGCAGCCAAGCGAATCAGCTTAGAAGCCGTAAGAAGCACCGAATACGAATGCGTTGTTCTGCTTAGAATCGCCGTTTGCGAAATCTACACCGTTAGCTTGGCTACGGAACTCAAAGTAAGGTTGAACACCTTGACGAGTCCATGTTGCACGTAACTCGTGGTCCATCGCTTCAGCGTCAATCATGTAAACGTTGTTGTAGCTAAGCGCTAAATCAGCATTCACTGTGTAAGCAATGCGGTTATCCATGCGGTAGTCTGTGTCAGCATTAGCTGAAGTATCATCGATGTGTGCACGAGTACGGTTACTAATAGAGATGCCGTTGTCGAAGTTGTAACCGATCTTAACTAGTGGACGGAACTGAATGCTTTCGCCTGCAGAGAATAGGTGTTGGTAACCCGCAGCAACCCATAGGTTGTCAGTGATGTTGAAAGATTGCTCACCACCTACAGTGATGCCTGGAGTAGTATTACCTGCACCGCCATTTTCAGATTCAAGTTTGCCCAGTTGGATACCATCAAACTCAGAATAAACCGTGAAACCGCCTAGAGAGTTGTCAAACGTGTGACCAGCTTCTAGCGTAGAAGTCATGTCAGAACCGTGGATACGGCCATCGTCATGAATTTGGATGTTACCCGTTACGTAAGAAGAACCAGCAAAAGCACTAGAAGCGAAAGCAAGAGAAAGAGCACTTAGAGCGATAATTTTTTTCATAGTAAACTGCCTTAGTTTAATTTTTTCAGCGGCACATCTTCGGTACATCATTCACCTTCACCGCTTGAGTAGTTGGTAGCCTCCCTGGCATGAAATCTATGTTGCTCGAATTAATTCGCGTTTAAAAATAAAAGAATGGGCAGAGTGATCTCTCTCACTATCAAAAAAGAACAAGTTATTTAATACTTTAAAATCATACATTTAAAAATATAAAAATTGATAAAAAACTCAAGACGAAAAAACGTACAGATCCAGATCACATTATTTCACGCTGCGAAATTAGAATGAGTTAGTTCAATCACACTTGATTTAGAGTTTTTTATGGGGGACTTATTTTTTGAAGAGAATAATGAGAGGCGCGTCACTTTTGTGATGGAACTCACCTTATGTGCATTGTTGACGATATAAACAAAGAGTATTTCTATATGTTTCAGCTTAAGAGAAGTGCCTAACTTAGTTTGGACGAAAAAAAAGCTCCCACTTTTATCTGATTAAGACAATAGCTAGGGAGCTTTTCTATTAATGTTGCTTATCGATTATTTTACCGAAGTCACTCGACTTACTTTCTCGCCACTTTCAGAGATAGAGCGGATGTAAGTTTCGCCAGAAACCGATGGACGTTGTTGCTCATCATACGTTAGCCAGTTTTCACCATCAGCTGAGTATTGAAGCTCTACGCCTGGGAATTGAACGTTCATTGCAAGCTTGCCATCAACCACTTTTGCACCCGGAACTGGCAGTCGGTAATCAATACCCGCTTTTTCAAGCTTAGCCAGCTCACGTTGGCCAACAATATTCGCGAAACGATTAAAGTCACTGTTTAGAGCCTGCTTGTTCACTAAGTCAGTATTTTGAGAATACTCAACGCCCACTTTGTAGTCGTTTTCCCAATCCGCTCGGTGCCATGCACGCTCAGCTGCGGCAAGAACGCGTGGGAATACCATGTATTCATATTGCTCGTCAGTACGTACTGTTTCAGACCAAAGCTGCGCTGACAAACCGTAGAAAGGTTTCGCTTCAATCTCACCTTTACCGCTGAAGCCATTGCCGTCTCGGTCTAATGACGTTTCTGCGTTTTGTGGCATGTTCTCTGGAGCAAAGCCAAACATCTTACGAGTATCTGTTGCACGTGTTGCCCAGTAGTAACCACGCTCTGCGGCATCTACTTCGTATGGCATATCCATGTATACGTAATCTGGGTTAGAAACAATTACGTCATAACCTTTCGCAGACCAGTCGTAAACTGATGAAGTACCGCCCCAGTAAAGAACATCCCAGAAGTTAACGCGCGTACTTTCTGTTGCAAATGCCTCTTCACCTTCGCTGTATTTCAGGCCATCTTGCCACGCTTGGAAGTGTGGAATGCCCTTCTCAGCAACAATCTTAGACACCTCTTCTGCAAAGTGGCTTGGCAGGTGACCAAAATCGCTTACTGTACCGTCAGCAATTAATTTCTGACATTGTGGAGATTGTTGGAACGGCTTATCTTGCTTAGATAAGTCAATGTTACCTTTCCATGCCACTTTGTCTTCTGCATTAATATCTTGTAAGCCAGCGCCTAACTTAATGTTTTTCGCTTCATCGCCACCAAAGTGCCAAGTTGTTAGCGGAACACCCGCTTCTTGGTGCATTGCAGCCACTTCAGAGATCACTTTATCAACAAAGTGAGTCGACGATTCCATACATGGGTTAATGAAGCTTTGCTTATCGTAGAACTGAACAGTCGTCACGTTCGATGTATCTTGTGGATCCATCAAACGGTATTCGTTCGCTTCCGCTTCTTTACCTTCCGCCATTAGGCGAGTGTAACGTGCTTCCATTGATACCACAGCAGAACGAGCGTGTGCTGGCATATCAATCTCTGGGATAACTTCGATGCTGCGCGCTTTTGCGTAGCTTAAGATCTCGACGTAATCCGCTTTACTAAAGAAACCAGAGCCGAAGTTGTCTGTTGTTGGACCTGAACCTAGCTGAGGCAGTAAACAGCTTTGCTCTTCCAAATCAAAACAACGATTAGACCCTACATCCGTTAGCTCTGGTAAACCTGGGATTTCTAAACGCCAACCTTCATCATCCGTTAAGTGAAGGTGCAGTTTATTCATCTTGTAGGCTGCCATTTGATCTAGCGTCGCTAGGATGGCATCTTTTGAGTGGAAGTTTCGAGCAACATCCACCATCACACCACGGTAATCAAAGCGTGGAGCATCTTGGATCGACAGTTGTGGTAATGATTCAGCGTTCTGACTGTCTATTAGGCCAAAAATAGACTGAACTGCGTAGAAAGCACCTGTTTTATCAAACGCTTTTATCGCAATCCCCTCTTCCGAGATGCTTAGTTCATAAGCGCCAGATTTCGCTAAATCACCCGTAAACTGAGTAGGAACAACAGCGACACTCACAGGTAGGTCGCCACTCACATCTACGTTTACCACATCTGCACGTTCTTCAATTGCTGCGAATTGCTCAGCGTCGAATCCGTCTTTAGGTAGGGCAATACCACCAGCAATGCTAACTGAACCTTCACCGGCTTCTACCGACATTGGCGTTGGTAATAAAGTGGTAGATACGTCTTGCGTTGCTAGATCCGCATTCTTTTCGAAACGCGTAACAGCGGTCGCCATTACGTTGTTGTCATCAGGCGTACGCTTTAGGTTGTTTCCTTCTAAACCAGTTACGAACGACGCGACATCTTCCGTATTCAATGAAGCGATCATCTTAGGTTCTGCATTTGGTGCCGTTACAAATGCACCCGGCATAAAGTCGGTTTCAAACAGTTGCCAGTATTCACTGGTTAATGGAAGAATCACTTCTTCACCCGCTGCAAAACCATCGAACTTTTCTGTTGGTTCTAGCTTGTGTAAGTCGCCGGTTACGCGAGTGATTTTAAACTGCTCATTATCAACATCTAAGATAAGGCGAATACTGTGGAAGTAGATGGTCCAATCTTTTGAATCAATCGCTTCACCATCGTTAGTTAGCGTCATGTTCACTTTATTACATGACGCCCACTCTGCGCCTAAGTCCTGACAAGCCATGCCTTCGTTTGCACCGTGGTTCGTCAAGATTTCATATTGCACATCAAGGTTATCAGCCAGTGCATTCACCACCTTTTGTTCTGGTGCTTGTGTCACAGCACAACCCGCCAAACCAGCCAGTACCGCTACAGATAGTAAGTTTCTCTTCAACATCGTATTCACCCATAAATTTAAAAATTGAGTAAGAAGCAAATTGGAGCGCTTCGAAAGTTAGCTAAACTATATGGGCTTATTTTTTACCGTGAATTAAATCAAGCTAATAAAGTGATCAGCTTCAAATCTCAAAATTAGCGATAAAATTAATTACATAAAAATCATTAGGTTATAATTAACGGCACTTCCGTCAGTTTTATTTTGACGTAAAAATTGAGAATTTAATCACAATCTTTTTAAAGGATTTCATAAAATCGTGTCGTTGATAGAGAGAAAGGTTTAAGAGTTTGTTCGGGTTGTTATACTTTTCGTACAAACAACGTGACATCGTTCTCAAAAAAAACCGTTAAAAAACACCGTCAAAATCGATTTTAACGAGTTTAATACTTCCTAAAGGAGCTCCCTTTGCGTCCACTCTGGTACATGCTTTTATTCGTTCTCGCTTTTTCAGCTAGGCAAGCGGTCGCCGACCCCCTTTATTGGCAAGCAAAACAGGATGATCTAACACTCACTATCTTAGGTTCTGTGCACGTTGGGGACGAGAGTATGTACCCCCTTCCTTCGGCGATCACCGACGCGCTAAAAAACAGTGATGGGTTAATTATCGAAACGGATATCAGAAAGTCTGATGGCGCTGTATATCCCCACAACAAACTCACAACTGCCGATGTACTCAATGAACAACAGCTGCAATTATTAACCGAAATCTCAAAATCATTGGGCATGCCGATGCAACAACTGCTTAGCTCACCGCCTTGGGCAACTTCTCTCTCCATACAAATGCAGCAGTTAAAAAACCTTGGTTATGGCTCCGCCAGCGGCGTTGATGCGATGCTAGCGAACAAAGCGACTACCCAAGATGTTCCGGTTATCAGTTTGGAGCCTCTGCAATTCCAAATAGACCTGATGACAAAACAAAAGGACGACGGTAAAGAGTGGTTAATCAGTAGCCTTGAAGAATTTGACCAAACTGATCGCGTGGTTCATTGCCTGATTGAAAGCTGGAAAGCGGGTGATTTAGCGAAGCTGGAAGCCTTCTCAGAGCTATCAGAGATGTCACCTGAACTTGAGAAAGCATTCTTAACCGATCGCAACATAGACTGGGCAAACAAGCTATCCGCCAATAATTGGAAACTTAAGTCTAAAGGGAACTACTTGATAGTAGTTGGTACCTTGCACCTAATTGGAGAAGGTAACCTTATACAGTTATTAGAAAAGAAAGGCTTCAGTGTCATCCAGCAATCACAAAGCCAACCAGCCCAATGTCAATTTGAGGCTAGCCCAAAAAGCTAACAATACTCACCTCATTTTTTTTCGTTATAAAAGCATTTCCTTAATAACAGAATCTTTACATTTAATAGCACCATTGCAGTGCTATTATCTTTCGCTCTTTTTACCTATGGCGTTGTTCTAATGAAACCAGTACTTTTTGCTTTCCCTTTAGCCCTCACGATGCTGATGCCCTCAATAGCCTCAGCCAAAGAAACATGCACCATCGAACAGTTTCAGGCGATAGACATACAACCAGATACCAAAGGCGGTGTATTAGATAAAGAAAGCGGACAGTTTTTGATTACTGAGAAACCACCGATGCGCTGCGCCAATATTACGTTCACAACCTCTACAACACGAAACCGTATCGCAAGCCAAATGAACAACAATTTTGAAGCGAACTTTTACGACAACCAAACGGGAAGCTCTCACTCGGTGACGTTTGATGAAGATGAAGTAAAGGCAGGTTACATTCGAATAGGCCCTAACAAGCCAGCGGAAGCGTATGTTTGTTTTGTTACCTCGGAAACACCAATAAAAGATATTACGTGCGATGTTAAGTAAACAGATTTGGGACGGGCTTATTGGGTCAATCCTTGTATCTAAACTTGGTGTTTAGAACAACAGAGATTCCCGACTCACTCCTTCGTCGCTCTAATGAGTTACACATATACCAGAACGCAAAAGCCTTAGTCCCTTCTATTACAGAGAGTGCTACGACTTTTTTCAATGTAATCGGTGAAGAGCTTATTTTGAACATCAGGCGAACCCGTTGACCAAGTGATTATCTTTATCCTGAAATGCAAAAAAGCCGTAGCATTTCTGCTACGGCTTTCTTTAATGTGGTCGGTGAAGAGGGATTCGAACCCCCGACCCTCTGGTCCCAAACCAGATGCGCTACCAAGCTGCGCTATTCACCGAGATATCTAACTGGCTGATTGCCTGTCGATGGAGCGTATAATACGG
Source organism: Vibrio sp. 10N.247.311.51 (assembly GCF_041467855.1). Taxonomy (NCBI): domain Bacteria; kingdom Pseudomonadati; phylum Pseudomonadota; class Gammaproteobacteria; order Vibrionales; family Vibrionaceae; genus Vibrio; species Vibrio sp. 10N.247.311.51. The sequence continues at coordinate 399,537 of NZ_JBFSVK010000002.1, forward strand.
ATTCTAAATTTATCCGCAAGCGCTTTTTCTCATATTTATTGTGAATTCGAATCGTTCGAACAAAAGACATACAACAACACGCTTGATGTGACGAAAAACACACAGTTACCAACAAGTATTTAACTTATGAAACAGGATTGATCCAGATCAGTGAATTGATAACACCAGTTAATACACTAACCCGTGTCATATAACTTTGAGGTATACACATGGACTTTTGGCTAGATCTCCTATTTGGTAATGCGGTGGGACTATCTTCAATGATAGTAATCTTCGGGGCTCTGGGTCTCATGATGTTTTATGGAGGCTTCTTCATCTACAAAGTTATGACTGAAAAATCTCCTCACTAGAATCGCTCAGCCTAAATCATTTACTTTTAAGTATTCTTTTACTTTGTAAGTAAGTGTCAAAACGCTTTGCACCGGAGCAGACTTATTGTCTTCTCCGGTTTTTTCATTTTTAAACCCAGCCTCAACTTAGGTATACTTACCCTATCCTTCTCCAACTTGAGATACACACTATGTCTCATGATGACGACCTAGATCTATTCCAAGAAATGATGGGCGATGTTAAACGTATCGACCATGACACCGCTGAACACCAGAAAGTACACCGAGTCACAGAATCTCACCTTGCTAAGCGTGAAGCCGCTATGTGGCTGTCTGACGACGAGAAAGACTACTTATCATTAGATTACTCGCCAATGATCAAGCCAGACGATGTCGTTGCTTATAAAAAAGACGGTGTACAAGAAGGCGTATACAAAAAGCTGCGCCTAGGCAAATACCCTATTCAAGCCAAGCTCGACCTTCATAGGAAAACTCTGAAAGACGCACGTAACGAAGTGCTTTCATTTTTGCGTCAATGTTTAAGAATGGATGTTCGTACCGTCATCATTGTTCACGGTAAGGGTGAGCGTTCGAATCCACCAGCAATGATGAAAAGTTACGTGGCAAATTGGCTCACGCAAATCAACGACGTTCAATGTGTTCATTCTGCTCAGCAATTTCATGGTGGTACGGGCGCTGTCTATGTCATGCTCAGAAAGAGTAATGAGAAAAAGCTAGAGAACAGAGAGCGCCATCAAAAGCGCACCAGTTAATAGGTTGAGATAGATAAACGGGCGAATAACGATTTTGCATCAGGATCGATATTTCGTGCCTAGACTCACACCAAGTGCTAAAATTGCCTCAGTTAACGAATTCCAACTCAAAGCAACTATCCAAAGGTTGCTTTTTGTTTATTTATATTTCCGTTGTGAAACGCTAAGAGAATATCATGTCACAAGAATCCCAAGCTAAACGCCTTAATAAATACATCAGTGAAACTGGTTTTTGCTCACGCCGCGAAGCCGATAAACTCATTGATGCAGGCCGAGTTACTATTAACGGTAAGATCCCTGAAATGGGTACTAAAGTCTTGCCTGGTGATGATGTTGAGATCGACAATAAGCCTGTTCGCTCAAAAGAGAAGCCGATTTACATTGCTCTTAATAAACCAACAGGTATCACCTGTACGACTGAGCGTGATATTCCTGGCAACATCGTCGACTTTATCGGCCACCACAAACGTATTTTCCCGATTGGTCGTCTAGATAAGCCTTCTGATGGCCTTATCTTCTTAACCAATGACGGCGACATCGTAAACAAGATCCTACGTGCAGGTAACAACCACGAGAAAGAATACGTGGTACGTGTAGATAAGCCGATTACGACGGAATTCTTGAAGCAAATGGGCGCTGGCGTTCACATTCTCGATACTGTTACCCTGCCATGTAAAGTAGAGAAAGAGACCAAATTCTCATTCCGAATTACGCTAACACAAGGCCTTAACCGCCAAATTCGCCGTATGTGTGAAGCGCTCGGTTATGAAGTATTTAAGCTACGTCGTGTTCGTATTATGAATATCTCACTAGACGGTATTCCTAACGGCAAATGGCGCTACCTGAGCGACGAAGAGATCACTGAGATCTTAGCGATGTGTGAAGGCTCAGTAAGTACGGAAGATGCGTCAAAAATGAACGCGAAAGGTCAACGCATTCGTAAAGCGACTGACGCGAAACTTTTTGATAGCCGTGAAGAGAACCAAGCTTCAACAGCGCGCCGTAATCAAAACGAGAACCGTACACGCACTTACCGCGGTAACAATGCCGATGAATTCCGTCATGCGCCTAACTCAAAGCGTGGCCGCAATTCATCGAACGTTGAAAGCGGTGGTAATACCGAAAACTGGAAGTCGAACTCTCGTTCAGAGCGTTCTAATTCAGATAGAAATCGTACAGATCGCGATAATACCGATCGTAGAAGCGGTAAGCCGGCAAACCGCAGCCAAGATTCAAACAGACCGAACAAACCTGCACCAAAGCGTGTTAGTGGTACTTTAGGTCTGAAGAAGTAGTCTGAATCAGTAAGACGAGACACTCGATATAAAAACGCCCGCTAGATTAGTCTAGCGGGCGTTTTTGTTTGTTATTCGATAGTTTTATCATCATGACAACGACAATCTATAAACATAGCTCGGCAAACTGGCCGCGAGTCAGCAGTGTTAAGTCTTTTGGGTCTAACTCAATCTCTAGCCCACGCTTCCCAGCACTCACACATATCGTTTCAAAATCGGTGGCGCTGGAATGAACAAAGGTAGGCAAGGCTTTCTTCTGACCAAGCGGACTAATTCCACCAACAACATAACCCGTGGTTTTCTGAGCAATCTCAGGATCAGCCATCTCTGCTTTTTTGCCTTTCGCAGCTTTAGCTGCAAGCTTTAGATTTAGCTTCTGGTCGACAGGAATAACGGCAACAGCCAAATCTTTCGCCACACCATTCAAGCAGAACAACAGCGTTTTGAATACACGTTTGGGATCTTGACCAAGCGCTTCAACGGCTTCTAAACCATAGTTGGTATTATTCGCATCATGATGATACTGATGCACGCTATGAGCGATTTTCTTTTTCTTGGCGAGATTGATTGCAGGGGTCATAACAAATCCAAACGATAGATAAACAAAAAGCGGCGCCGAGGCGTCGCTTTAGTTAAATTTATCATGGTGCTAGAGTCAATCTAATTTAGCACCTATTGATACAATTGCTTGGATTCACTTACTTGTAAACCATTTGGCCTGAAGGCGCGTACTTGTTCACGTCAACCGGGCTGTTTGCTTCTAGGTACTCTTTCAGTACTTCAGCATCAACAAAACCAGTATTTACGTAACCTGGGTGATCCGACAGTTTAGGGTAACCGTCACCACCAGCAGCGTTAAAGCTTGGTACTGTGAAACGGTATGTTTCGTCTAGACGAAGCTGTTTGCCACCAATGAATACATTCGATACTTCACCGTTCGCTACTGTCATAGAGATACCAGCAAACTGAGCGTAAGCACCAGAATCGATTGGTTTAGTCGCCACTACATTTAGGTAATCTAGAACTTCTTTACCCGTCATGTCTGTGTAAGTCAGGATGTTCGCAAAAGGTTGTACTGTTAGCACGTCTTTATAAGTAACATTACCGGCTTCAATTGAGTCACGTACACCACCAGAGTTCATCACAGCGAAGTCTGCTTTTGCACGCTCCATGTGAGAAGTCGCAATCAAACGACCTAGGTTGGTTTGTTGGAAACGAACGACGTTACGATCGCCTTCAAGCTTACCATTTGTCTCTGCGATTTGAACTTCTAGCTGTGCCTGACCTTGCTCTTGGAAAGGACGTAGGAATTCAAGTAGCTCTGGGTCTTGTGCGATTTCATCTTGAATAAGAACACGTTGCTTCTTACCGTCAATCTTAACTTTCTTCTTAAGGTTAACTGGAATTAGGTCGTAGCTCACCATCTCTAGCTCGCCATTACGGAATTCGTAATCAGCACGACCTACGTACTTGCCCCACTCGTGAGCTTGAACGATGTAAGTACCGTTCTGTACGTCAGGCTTACACTCATCACCCGGCTTGAAGTTTTTCTTCGCAACGTTAGGGCCTTCCATACATACAGGCTCTTGAGAGTGACCACCAACGATCATGTCTAGGTCGCCTTCGTTTAGGTAACGAGCAAGTGCGACATCACCCGGAGCATTAACACCACGTTGACCGTTTTCGTAGTGACCCATATGAGTCACAGCAAAGATTAGATCCGGTTTTTCTGTTTCTTTAAGTTCAGCGATTAGCTTCTTCGCTTCTTCTTTAGGATCACGGAAGTCGATGCCTGCGATAAATTCAGGGTTACCAATCTTTTGGGTATCTTCAGTTGTTAAACCAATAACCGCAATCTTGATGCCTTGCTTTTCGAACATCTCGTAAGCTTGGAACTTACGTTCGCCTGTCGCTTTATCGTAGATGTTTGCAGATAGCATTGGGAAGTTAGCCCAATCGATCTGCTTTTGTAATACGTCTAAAGAGTTATCAAACTCGTGGTTACCCAATGCCATTGCATCGTAACCAATTTTGTTCATACCTTTGAAATCAGGTTCTGCGTCCTGAAGGTCTGACTCTGGAACACCCGTGTTGATGTCACCGCCAGATAGAAGCAACACGCTACCGCCTTCTGCTTCAACTTCTGAACGAAGTTGGTCAACTAGCGTTTTACGCGCAGACATGCCGTATTCGCCATATTTATTCTGCCAGAAACGACCATGGTTATCGTTTGTGTGAAGAATCGTTAGCTTGTAAGTTTCGTCTTGGTTCCAATCATGAGCTGATTGAGACGCACACCCAGCTAGAGTAGCTAGAATTGCAGCACTTAGTGCTGTCTTTAGAATAAGGCGTTGCTTCATTGTCATACCTTTGAACTTTTTAGGGGAATCCACTGCTTTTTTATCACTCAAACTCAACAAATGTCCGCTAAGGAAACATCGTTATAAGTTAGTAAAACATGAAGTAGTTTAAATTAAGACGGTAAACCTAACAGAGTGATTTCATATTTATGTAGGATAGATCACCTTAATCTCCTATCGAGTGTGTAACAAAGCGACAAAGTTGCATTTGAGCAAATAAGTGATCACAGGCAAACGTTTTCATAATTTTTTAGATTATTTGTGACTGGCTCAATTCAACATCCCCGAAAAGTGACCTTCGTTAAATTTATTCTATTTATCAAAGCATTAATTGATACATTATAACATAGCAATTGGTAGGCTAACTGGTTTGAAAGTATCAACTAAACCGCAACTCGCTGACCGATAGGTACAAAAAAGCCGGCGTTTGCGCCGGCTGTTAATTATATGCAGTTCGATTATTTAATATCGATGTGCTCAAAGCCTTTGATAAGGTCATCAAGTGCTTTCATCTGCTTCAAGAACGGCTCTAGTTTGTCTAGAGGTAGCGCAGATGGGCCATCACAACGAGCTTGGTCAGGGTTCGGGTGAGCTTCAATGAATAGACCCGCAATACCTGTCGCCAGGCCAGCTTTCGCTAGTTCAACCGTTTGCTCACGGCGACCGCCAGATGCAGCACCTGATGGGTCACGCATTTGCAGAGAGTGCGTCACGTCGAAGATGATTGGGCTACCGTTTGAAGACTTCTTCATTACGCCAAAGCCAAGCATATCCACAACAAGGTTGTCATAACCCATGCAAGCGCCACGCTCACAAAGGATGATGTTGTCGTTACCACACTCAGCAAACTTATCAACGATGTTGCCAACTTGGTTCGGGCTCATGAACTGAGGCTTCTTCACGTTGATTACTGCGCCAGTCTTAGCCATTGCTTCAACAAGATCAGTTTGACGAGCTAGGAATGCAGGTAGTTGGATTACATCAACCACATCCGCAACAGGCTGAGCTTGAGCTTCTGTGTGGATATCAGTAATGATCTTCACGCCGAAAGTGTCTTTCAGCTCTTGGAAGATTTTAAGACCTTCTTCCATTCCTGGACCACGGTATGAATGAACTGAGCTGCGGTTCGCTTTATCAAAAGACGCCTTAAATACATAAGGGATGCCCAGCTTCTCGGTTACTTTTACATAGTGCTCACAGATCTGCATAGCAAGATCGCGAGACTCAAGAACGTTCATGCCTGCAAATAGCGTAAATGGCTTGTCGTTTGCGATTGGCATATCGCCAATGTGGACTGTTTTTTGTTCCATCATATTCTCTCTAAATAATTATTAATTAGTGAACAACCACTGTCTTTTCGTTCATGACGTTCACTTGAGATTTCAGTAACTCAGATGCAGGGTCATCTGGGCATTGGTCGATAAAATATTGATAATCGGTTGCGGCTACTTGGTGACAGTCTAGCTGCTGATAGATAAAACCACGGTCACGGATTTCATATGGGTCATCAGGTACAAACGTCAAAGCAAGGTCAGTACACTTCAATGCAAGTGTATAACGCTCTTCTCGCAGCAGTGCACTCTTGAGCAGGGCTAACCACTTACCAATAATTGTTGGGTGGTCGGCGACTTCTAGGTGCTCAGGTTTCACCTTAGCTAACGGGCCATCATGTCCAATTAACCATGCTCGCAACGTTTGTTCGCCAACATACTCACCGTTATAAGGATTAATATAGGCTGCAGCTTGCCCGTACCAGCTTACTTTAAGTAAGAATTGAGTCGGAAAAGAGACGCCCTCTACAGGAAAGCCTAGCTTGCGACTTAGAAAAAGAAAGATCGCCCCCAGACTCACTGGAATGCCTTTCTTTCTCTCAAGCACTTTATCGATGAACGCGTTTTCCGAAGAAAAATACGCATCTTTATCGCCAGCAAAACCCCATTCATAAAAGAATAGTCGAATAAAAGATTCAAACTTCTGCTGTTCATCGGTTTCATTAACCAAAGCAAACTCAGCGTCTTTTAACAATCTCGCCAGCTCTTGCTCTGCCCAACTGTCTTGAGTTTCTGGGTTAATCGCTTTATTTAAGATCAATGCACCTTCAGCTAACTCTAGCTGGTCAAAGTCTTCATCAAAAAATTCGTACATAGATAGTTAACCGAAATAAGGAGATAATTAACCGAAAAATGTTGGTGTCTTGGTCATTGCGATTTTGCCTGCCATCGCTAACCAGCCAAGCGCACCAAAGAAAGAGAATACTCTCAGTAGCTTGTTTTTACCTAGCTTAAGCGCAAAGAAACCTAATGCGATGTAAGCCATAACACAAGTTAGTTTTTCGGTTAACCATGGTGCTGCTGGTGTGAATGGAATAAAGCCAGTGATGAAAATCAAACCAATACCCGATAGCAATAGCAACGAGTCATTGATATGAGGGAAACGCTGCAAGAAAGGATGCTTAAGCTTAGGTGAGTTAGCCATCATAAGAGCGAAACGAATCGAAAGAAGTAGTGCGCTTATCGCAATCGTTAATAGGTGAAAATGTTTTAGACCTTCGTACATGGTATTCCTTTATATTTTTATATGTGCTTTCGTTAACACGAGCCTCACAATACCCGTTAATGCCCTGTATTTCTTCGTTAAACGCATTTCCGAGTTAAATGTATTGTCGAGTTAAAGGTATCAATTTAGCAAGTTCATCATCCATTGCTCACAAGACGATTAACAATCACTAACTATGAACAGTAACGACCCAATGTCACTCGGTCATTACCACCGTAATCTTTCTCTGTGACAACATCGAGATAACCGAGCGCCTGCATAATCTCACGAACTGCCAAACCTTGGTCATAGCCGTGTTCAAATGCTAACCAACCTTCATTTTCCAAAAAGCCGCGTGCGTTTTCAGAAATGTATCGAATATCTGCAAGTCCTTTCTCTTCAGCAACCAGTGCTGTGATCGGCTCAAAACGCACATCACCTTGAGACAAATGAGGATCATTCTTCTCAATGTATGGCGGGTTAGAAACAATCAGAGAGAATTTCACAGCTTCTTCAGAGCTCAAGGGCTCAAACCAACAGCCGTGCAAAAAAGACGCATTGGTGATATTGAGACGTTGTGCATTCTCTGTCGCAAGTTGCTGCGCTTCAGGGCGAAGATCAATACCCGTTACCTGTCGATTCGGCATCTCAGACGCCAATGCTAACGCGATAGCACCTGTACCTGTCCCTAAATCGAGAATCGCGCCTTGCTTGCCGTACGTTTTATCCAAAGCCACCTCAACCAAACGCTCGGTATCTGGGCGTGGGATTAATGTAGAAGGGGAAACTTTTAACAGCAGTGACCAAAACTCACGTTCACCGATAATGTAAGCCACAGGCTCACCGGTTAAGCGACGTTTTAGAAGGGCATTGAATTCAGACTCTTGCTCTGAGGTGAGATGCTTCTCAGGCCAAGTCAGTAGGTAAGATCTTGGTTTATCTAAGGCGTGACAAAGCAGTACCGCGGCATCAATAGAGGGTGATGTGTTATCACCCTCTTGAAGCTTTACGATTGCTGCTTTTAAAGCACTTTCAACCGTATATGCTGACTGCATACTGGTTAGTTGTTCTCTGCAAGTGCAGCAAGCTGATCGGCTTGGTGCTCTTGAAGTACAGGATCAAGCAAGCTTTGCATGTCACCTTCAAGTACTTCGTTAAGACGGTAGATAGTAAGGTTGATACGGTGATCAGAAACACGACCTTGTGGGTAGTTGTACGTACGAATACGGTCACTACGGTCACCCGAACCTAGTAGGTTACGACGTGTATCAGAAACCGCTGCTGCGCGGCGCTCTTCTTCTGCTTGAACAATTCGAGCAGCAAGAACAGCCATCGCTTTCGCTTTGTTTTTATGCTGAGAACGCTCGTCTTGACACTCTACTACTGTACCCGTTGGTAAGTGAGTAATACGGATTGCTGAATCCGTGGTGTTAACGTGCTGACCACCCGCGCCTGATGCACGGAAAGTATCAATTTTAAGGTCACCCGCTTTGATTTCTGGAAGATCCGCTTCTGGAATCTCAGGCATAACTGCAACCGTACATGCTGACGTGTGAACACGGCCTTGAGATTCAGTTTCAGGTACACGTTGTACACGGTGACCGCCTGACTCAAACTTCATTGTGCCGTAAACAGCGTCGCCACTAACCTTAGCGATCATCTCTTTGTAGCCGCCTTGCTCAGAAGCATTGCTGCTCATGATTTCAACGCGCCAACCTTTCTTCTCAGCAAACTTAGAGTACATACGGAACAGGTTGCCCGCGAAGATACCCGCTTCATCACCACCCGCCCCTGCACGGATTTCAAGGAAACAGTTACGCTCATCGTTTGGATCTTTTGGAATCAGAAGAATCTGTAGCTCATCAGTCAAACGTTCAATCGCCGCTTTTGCGTCTTTGATTTCGTCTTGAGCCATTTCACGCATTTCAGCGTCATCTTCGTTTGCCATCTCTTCAGCAGCTTCTAGATCTTCTTGAGCTTGCTGGTATGACTGGAAGCAAGCCGTCACTTCTTCTAGTTGAGAGTACTCTTTAGAAAGTGCACGGAATTTGTCTTGATTCCCGATTACATCTGGATCACCAAGTAGATGTTGAACTTCTTCATAGCGTTCAACAAGTGTTTCAAGCTTTACTAGAATCGAGGCTTTCATAATGTCTTATTCTGTTGGAGGTCTAATATTATTGAGGGTTTTCTAAGCCCAAACTCTGTCTAATGACCATTAATTTTGCAGGTTCTCCTTGCTCAGCTGCACTTTGAAGTGCGCGCGTTGGAGCATGGATCAATTTGTTTGTGAGCTTATTACTTAGCTCAAGTAAGACTTTCTCAGGGTCACCGCCAGCGGCAAGTGATTGTAAACTCTTACTTAATAATTCTTCTCGGATTTCGTTGGCCGATTTACGGTAGTCACGAATACTGTCTACAGCTTGTAGTGAACGCATCCAACTCATGAATGCCGCACTTTCTTCGCTAACGATTGCTTCCGCTTGAATCGCTTCCACTTTGCGCTGTTCAATGTTGCCATCAACAATCGACTGCAGATCATCCACTGAATAAAGGTAGGCGTCATTCAACTCACCAACCTGAGATTCCACATCACGCGGAACCGCAATATCAACCAGCAACATAGGTTGATGTTTTCTTGTTTTCAGTGCAGTTTCCACCATGCCTTTACCAATGATAGGTAACGGACTTGCGGTTGAGCTGATCACGATATCCGCTCGATGCAGATGATCAGGGATTTCATTAAGGCTGATCACTTCAGCACCAAACTCTTCAGCCAACCCTAAAGCACGCTCACGAGTTCGGTTAGCCACAATCATCTTGGTACAGCCATTCGCTGAAAGATGCTTAGCCACCAACTCAATGGTTTCACCCGCACCCACCAATAACACAGTTGAATCGGCAATCGACTCAAAGATGTGTTTGGCTAACGTACAAGCTGCGTAAGCAACCGAAACCGCGCTTCCGCCGATCTCCGTTTCAGTTCGAACACGCTTCGCGACAGAGAATGATTTCTGGAACAGCTTTTCCATTGAAGCATCAACAGATTTGTTCTCTCGCGAGTCTGTATAAGCTTGCTTCACCTGACCTAAGATCTGTGGTTCACCCAATACCAAAGAGTCCAAGCCACAAGCTACGCGCATTAAATGTTTAATCGCCGCCTGCTCTTCATGGACATAAATGCTCGGTTTTAGCTCTTCAGGGCTCACTTGATGGAAAACTGACAACCAATCGATGAGCTTGTTTTTTGCCACGCCTTTGACGTCACAATACAATTCAGTTCGATTACAGGTAGAAAGTATGACACTTCCATTTACGTGTGCATTTGCGTTAAGTTGCTTGAGTGCCTCAGATAATTTATCTGGACCAAAAGCGACTTTTTCTCGCAATTCAACCGACGCTGTATTGTGATTGATACCTACGGCAAGCAAAGACATGTATCAGAAGTTCTCGATCAGGGAATGGAAACAAGGTGCGAATTTTACTTGATGCATGGCTCTATTTAAAGAGCAAGCGGGATTTGTTTTCCTGACTTCGTGAATTCAATGCTATAGTTGAAGCGTTTTTTAGATAAATTTGAACAAGTTGTGAGCAAATATGAGCAAGCTTCTCAAAATCACGTCTCTTATTTTTATGGCCATAATTATGGTGGGTTGCTCGTCTATCCCAGAACAACCAACCAGCGTTGAATGGCAAAGTCATCAAGATCGGCTTTTACAGATAGAAAACTATCAAGCCTCAGGCAAGCTCGCTTACATTTCCCCAGAGCAACGCCAAAGCCTAAATTTCATTTGGAAGCATTCACAAAATCAAAGTCAATTAAGGCTTACGACTTTTCTCGGTCAAACGGCATTGAACCTAACCATTGATCCATCAGGTGCAAAAGTCGTGACCTATGATGATCAAGTATTTACTCATGCGAGTGCTTCAGTCTTGGTTGAGCAACTGACAGGCTTACAGATCCCTATTGATCATCTACCACAATGGTTCCTTGGCATTCCAGACCAAGCCGATAGCTACCAATTGAACACCACCAACACGCTTGAATCTCTCACCAAACAAGTCAGCAACCAACTATGGACACTGAGTTTTGCTAACTATCGCAATACAGAGGTGCCGAATAAGCAACTATCGGATGAAGACAACACTAAGGTAGAGATAATCCCACTCCCTACTCGATTGTCATTCAAGCAAGACAATAACAAAATCAACATTGTAGTTTCGAAGTGGACACTGAAAAAATGATAACAACGCCAACCCATTGGCCTTCTCCGGCTAAACTGAATTTATTTCTCTATATCACTGGTCGACGTGACAATGGCTATCACGAACTTCAAACTTTATTTCAGTTTGTCGATTTTGGTGATGAACTGACGGTTACCGCAAACTCAGAAACTAGCTCGATAACAATCACACCAGAAATTCCCGGGGTAGCACTTGAAGACAACCTGATCTGGAAAGCCGCTACTGCCCTGCAGCAATATACCTCAACCTCTTTCGGTGCAAATATTGAACTCAAGAAAGTACTGCCTATGGGTGGCGGTATTGGCGGAGGCTCTTCAAATGCAGCAACCGTGTTGGTCGCTCTGAATTATTTATGGCAACTCAACCTATCGGATGACCAGCTCGCCGAGATCGGTTTGAAGCTTGGTGCTGACGTTCCTGTCTTCGTTCGAGGCCACGCCGCCTTTGCTGAAGGGGTTGGAGAACAACTACAGCCCGCTAATCCGGATGAAAAGTGGTATCTTGTGGTCAAGCCTCAAGTGAGCATAGCAACTGTAGACATATTCACACATTCAGAATTAACTCGAAACACGCCAAAGCGAGCGCTATCAACGCTTCTAGAGCAAGAATACGTAAACGATTGCGAAAAAATTGTGCGAATGCTGTACCCAGAGGTTGATAAGCAACTTTCATGGCTGCTACAATACGCGCCGTCGAGATTGACTGGCACAGGTTCGTGCGTTTTTGCTGAATTTAACAGCAAAAAAGAAGCCGAATTGGTGCGAGAACAACTACCTGACACAGTTTCCGCTTTCGTAGCGAAAGGAAGAAACATTTCTCCTTTAAAAGAAACTCTGGCTGAATACCAATCAGCCCACCCACAATCTATTTAAAACTGGACGCAACCCGAGGTTTCCACCGTGCCTGATATGAAGCTATTTGCTGGTAACGCAACACCTGAACTAGCCCAACGTATTGCTGATCGTCTATACATCTCTCTTGGCGATGCTACTGTAGACCGTTTTTCTGATGGCGAAGTCGCTGTTCAAATCAATGAAAACGTTCGTGGTAGCGATGTATTCCTGATTCAATCAACTTGTGCACCAACCAATGACAACCTTATGGAATTGGTGGTAATGATTGACGCAATGCGCCGTGCTTCTGCTGGCCGTATTACTGCTGTAATCCCTTACTTCGGTTATGCCCGTCAAGATCGTCGTGTACGTTCTGCTCGTGTGCCAATTACTGCAAAAGTTGTTGCAGACTTCCTTTCTAACGTTGGCGTTGACCGCGTTCTTACTATCGACCTACACGCAGAGCAAATCCAAGGCTTCTTCGATGTACCTGTTGATAACATCTTCGGCACTCCAGTTCTTCTAGAAGACATGGCTAACCGTGGCCTAGAAAACCCAGTTGTGGTTTCTCCAGACCTTGGTGGTGTTGTACGTGCTCGTGCAACGGCTAAAGCGCTAGGTGATGTTGACATCGCTATCGTTGATAAGCGTCGTCCACGTGCTAACGTTTCTGAAGTAATGAACCTAATCGGTGATGTTGAAGGCCGTGACTGTGTTATCGTTGATGACATGATCGATACGGGTGGCACACTATGTAAAGCAGCTGAAGCGCTTAAAGAGCGCGGTGCTAAGCGCGTATTCGCTTACGCAACTCACGCTGTTTTCTCTGGTACTGCTGCGAACAACATCAAGAACTCTGTTCTAGACCAAGTTATCGTAACGGATTCTATCTCTCTATCTCCAGAGATGGCTGCGACGGGTAAAGTGACAACACTTAGCCTTTCTCGCATGCTTGCTGAAGCGATTCGTCGTATCAGCAACGAAGAATCAATCTCAGCGATGTTCAACTAATCAAAGCCCAATAGCTTTTTTTACAAAAGCTTGGTTTTAGAAACACGCGAGAGAAAGATATTAAGCACTTCAGTCAATGAAGTGCTTTTTTTATGTCTGAGTAATATTGCACTGCTAGTTATCACAAACAGGAATAATCGCGCAGCTATCAGCTAGCTCGCACCTTTTTCATAAACTGTGATATCATACGGCGCTTTTTGAAATCCCAAGAGAGATCCATACCTTGAGCCAACAAATAAAACTTCTCGTTGGACTGGCTAATCCAGGTCCAGAATACGCCAAAACTCGCCACAATGCGGGCGCTTGGGTAGTTGAAGAATTAGCGCGTGTACATAACGTGACACTAAAGAACGAACCAAAGTTCTTTGGCCTAACGGGTCGTATCATGGTTCACGGTGAAGATCTTCGTTTGCTGATCCCAACGACTTTTATGAACTTGTCAGGCAAAGCAGTTGCAGCCTTAGCAAAGTTCTACCAAATTAAACCAGAAGAGATCATGGTCGCTCACGATGAGTTAGATCTGCCTCCTGGTATTGGAAAGTTTAAAAAAGGTGGTGGTCATGGTGGACATAATGGTCTGAAAGACATCATCAGCAAGCAGGGTAACAATAAAGAATTCTATCGTCTTAGATTAGGCATTGGCCATCCAGGACACAAAGATAAAGTTGCAGGTTATGTATTAGGCAAAGCTCCTCAAAAAGAGCAAGAGTGTATCGAGGCCGTCGTTGACGAATCGGTTCGCAGCCTAGACATCTTATTAAAAGATGGCCTACCAAAAGCACAAAATCGCTTACATACGTTCAAAGCAGAATAAGGTTTATATCATGGGTTTTAAATGTGGCATCGTTGGTCTACCAAACGTTGGTAAGTCAACTCTGTTTAACGCACTGACTAAAGCAGGCATCGAAGCAGCAAACTTTCCATTTTGTACGATCGAACCAAACACAGGTATCGTTCCGGTTCCAGATCTACGCTTAGATGCATTAGCAAAAATTGTTAATCCACAGAAGATCCTTCCAACGACAATGGAATTCGTAGATATCGCGGGCCTAGTTGCTGGCGCATCTAAAGGTGAAGGTCTTGGTAACAAATTCCTAGCTAACATCCGTGAAACTGACGCTATCGGTCACGTTGTACGCTGCTTTGAAAATGAAAACATTGTTCACGTTGCTGGCAAAGTATCTCCAATCGAAGATATCGAAGTGATCAACCTTGAACTTGCACTGGCTGACTTAGACAGCTGTGAACGTGCAATTCAACGTAACGCGAAGAAAGCAAAAGGCGGCGACAAAGACGCTAAATTCGAAATCACTGTACTAGAAAAGCTACTTCCAGTTCTAACTGAAGGTGGTATGGCGCGTACTGTTGAACTTGGCAAAGAAGAAGCGGCAGCAATCGGCTACCTAAACTTCCTAACACTTAAGCCAACAATGTACATCGCAAACGTTGCAGAAGATGGTTTTGAAAATAACCCATACCTAGACGCTGTTCGCGAATACGCAGAAAACGAAAACAACGTTGTTGTTGCTGTTTGTGCAGCAATCGAATCTGAGCTTTCTGAGCTTGATGACGAAGATCGCGAAGAGTTCCTAGCGGATATGGGTATCGAAGAACCAGGTCTTAACCGAGTGATCCGCTCTGGTTACGAACTACTGACTCTTCAAACTTACTTCACAGCTGGCGTTAAAGAAGTTCGCGCTTGGACAATCCCTGTAGGTGCAACTGCGCCACAAGCAGCGGGTAAGATCCACACAGACTTCGAGAAAGGTTTCATCCGTGCTGAAGTTGTTGGATTCGATCACTTCATCGAATTTAACGGTGAGAGCGGTGCGAAAGACGCAGGTAAATGGCGCCTTGAAGGTAAAGAATACATCGTTAAAGATGGTGACGTTGTTCACTTCCGCTTCAACGTATAATTCTGATTAAACATCTAGAAAAAAGGCCAGTGAATTCACTGGCCTTTTTGTTTTTCCCCTTTCTAAATTGCCCCTCACCAAAAACTTAACTTCCTATATATATCGCCTTTTAGACCTGTTTTTTGTCGACAAATACGCCTCTTTGCCTAAAAAGAAACCGAACAGATGTTTATTCGCGATTTATTCAAAAAAAAAGTTGACGGGTTTCGCTCAACTACGCATAATGCGCCCCGTTCACAACGAAGCGGCAACGTCTCGAAATGAACGACAATTTGGAAATGGCTACTTAGCTCAGTTGGTTAGAGCACATCACTCATAATGATGGGGTCGCAG